>JAAZIX010000133.1 GCA_012800655.1 Clostridiaceae bacterium
ATAACGGATGTGAATCGAGAACTGGCGGCCAAGAAAGCGGAGCAGTTTGATACGCACCTGTACAGTGACATCAACGAAATGCTTGAAGACCCCGAAATGGATGCGATCCATAACTGTACGCCGAACAACCTCCATCAGACGATTAACGAGCAGATTCTGCGAGCCGGTAAGCACCTGTTTTCGGAAAAACCTCTGGCGCGCAACAGTGCCGAATCGGCTCAATTGGTGGCGTTGGCGGCTCAGCATCCCGAACTGGTGGCGGTGGTTAATTTCAACTATCGCTTCAACCCGCTGGTTCTGGAGATGCGGTCACGGATTGCCGCCGGAGAGATCGGCGAAGTTCGTTTGGCTCACGGAGCATATTTACAGGACTGGCTGCTTTACGACACGGATTATAACTGGCGCCTGGAATCCGAGATCTGCGGAATCTCGCGTTGCGTAGCCGATATAGGCTCGCATTGGATGGACATGGTGCAATTCCTGACGGGCGGGAAAATCGTGGAGGTTTGTGCCGACACCCTTACTGTTTTTCCGTTCCGTAAAAAACCGCGCCGCCAGACGGAAACCTTCTCCGAAAGCAAGGACGATGATTACGAGCTGCGCCCGATAGATACCGAGGATTGGAGCTCGGTGCTCTTCGGCATGGACAACGGTGTTCGCGGAGTGTTCTACGTTTCGGAAATCAGTGCCGGCCACGGTTGCGGCTTAAAGATCGAGATCGACGGCAGCAAAGCTTCGTTGGCTTGGAATCAGGAGCGTGCCGATGAGTTGTGGGTGGGAGAGCGCAATAAGGATAATTGTCTGCTGAAGCGTAATCCCAACTCGTTGTCGCCCGAGGCGCGGCGGTTTTCTTATCTCGCCAAGGGACATCCGGAGGGCTGGAACGATGCTTTCCGTAACTCTTTGGCCAATTTTTATCTTGCCATCCGGGCCCGACGCGACGGGGACGCGGCTCAGGCTGAGGCGGCTCTGACGCGTAGCACCAGTCTGGACGAGGCACATTATATTATTTTATTGACCGAAGCGATCATCCGCAGTGCCAAAGAGCGCCGTTGGGTATCCTTAAAATAGAAACTTTAAAAAGAGAAAAGGAGATATAATTTATGTCTAATCAAAACTATTTAAATGCCGCATTTTTGCAGCCGCTACCGCCTGTACCGGGTTCCGATTTCCGCTTCTCCGCCGGACCCTGGAATGTTCACGCCGGGGAAGATACTTTCGGCCCGGGCATTCGTCCGAATATCGCTTTTGAAGAAAAGCTGATTCGTTTCAAGGAAATCGGTCTGGCCGGGGTTCAGTTCCATGATGACGATGCCGTGCCGAATATAAACGAACTTAACGAGACCGAGATTCGCCGTGCGGCGGCTGCTGTCCGCAAGCAGTTGGATCGTCACGGTCTGGAGGCTGAATTTGTTGCGCCGCGTCTGTGGATGGATCCGCGAACCGCCGACGGAGGCTTCACTTCCAACAGTGCCGAGGATCGCGAATATGCCCTTTGGCGCGGTTTCCGTTCGATTGATATTGCCGAGGAACTAGGCTGCGACCGTATCGTCCTTTGGCTGGCCCGCGAAGGTACGGTGTGTGCGGAAAGCAAGCGCGCCGTTAATGCCGTTCATCTTTTGATCGAAGCCATCAATCGCCTGCTCGATTACAATCCGAACATGCGCATTCTGGTTGAACCCAAACCCAATGAGCCGGTTGATCGCAGCTTCTGCGGCACGATGGGACATGTTATGGGTCTTTCTGCCGCGACAGCAGATCCGTCGCGCGTAGGCGGCCTGGTCGAGACCGCGCATGCGGTGTTGGCGGGACTGGATCCGGCCAATGAAATGGGCTTTGCTTTGGCTATGGGTAAGCTCTGGGGCGTGCATTTCAATGACCAGAACAGCCTGCGTTACGACCAGGATCGTGCCTTCGGAGCGGAAAATTTGCGCCAGTGCTTCAACCAAGTCATGATTCTCAAAGAAAACGGCTACGGCAAGAACGGTGAGTTCATCGGTCTGGATGTCAAAGCTATGCGCACGCAGAAAGTTGAACACAGTTATCAACATCTGATTAACAGCATGAACGTGGTTCGTATGTTGGAGGCCAAGGTGAACAGCTACGATTATGCTTTCCAGGCGGCCTGCATTGCCGACCGCAATTACGAGGCGTTGGAAATGTACGTGATGAGGCATTTAATGGATGGATAAATTTGAACGTATTGCCCGGGAAAACCGTCAGGATGTTGATCGACGTCAGGAATTGGTTGTCCCTCAACCGCTGGGATATTCCCCTCAGGCGGCCCCTATGCAGTTTGTTGCGGCAGAGAGGGTACCGGGTAGTGCGGAACACGTTGCCGGTCGGCCGGATCTGCGTCCGGGACTGCGTCCGCTCGCACCATTATACCCCCGGGGCGATGCGGCGCGTGCCCGGCTGGCGGAACTGCTGGCCGCCGAGCGTGCCGAGATGGAACCCTATCTGGCGAATTTCGCTCCCGACATGGAAAGCACCCGGCAGCGCGGCTATATCCGCGAGTTTCGCTGGTGGCAGGAGGAGCCGGAACTGCTACCCGGACAGGATCGTCCGACCAGTGCCGCCGATGCCGTCCCGGTAAGTATTCCGCATTACGGAGGACCGCTCGGCAAGGCGCGCACACATTATGAGATCGAGTTCAGTCTGCCGGAATATGACCGTAGCAAACAAGCGGCTTTTATCTGTTTCGAAGGAGCCGACTACTGTGCATCCGTTTTCGTTAACGACCGCTACGTCGGCAGTCACGAGGGCTTTTTTGCGCCATTTGATTTCGCGATCGACCGCGTGGCCCGTCCCGGCGAGAATCTGTTACACGTCGAGCTGACAAATGACTATGTCTTTATGGGCAGTGTCAACGAAGCCGCGACTGTTGACATCAAAGGCGAGGAATTTGCCGGAGACAAGGTCTATGCCGCAACGGGCCCGGGTTACGATGAACCGGAGCAGGGCTGGCACCATTGTCCTCCGGGCATGGGGCTTTACAATCGGGTGTATTGGGAACTGCGTCCGCTGGTTGCTCTGGATAATGCCTTTGTGCGCTGCGCCGACCCGGCACATCCGGAACTGTGGGTAGAGATCGACAGTCTGATCGATCAGCCGCAGCGGATCAGTCTGAATGTTGACATATACGGACGAAATTTTGACGGGCATGTGTTGACTATATCAGGCTGGGAACCCGGGACGGAATGGATCGCTCCCTTTGCCGATCCCCAGGCGCTTATCGAGGCTGCCCAGCGCGGTGCCGGAGAGGGGCACAGTGAACTGTTGATCTACAGGGGGCGTAACAAATTTATTATTCCCTTAGAGATTGCAAACCCCAAAATCTGGTCGCCGGACACTCCCTGGCTGTACCAACTACAGGTTGAATTGCTGGACGATTCCGCCGTGCGTCTGGATACGCTGAGTCAACAGTTCGGTCTGCGTACTTTTACCCAACAAAGAGAAGAGCAGCCGTACGGCGATTACTATCTGAACGGTGAGAAAATCTATCTGCGCGGTGCTAACACAATGGGATTTGAGCAGCAAGATGTCATGCGTGAGGACTGGGAGCAGCTGATCGATGATATTCTGCTGGCGCGCGTGTGCAACATGAATTATTGGAGGTTGACGCAGCGTCCGGTTCAGCGGGAGGTTTACGATTACTGCGACCGTCTCGGACTGATGACCCAAACCGATTTGCCGCTCTTTGCCTGCGTGCGTCGTTCCAAGACGGAAGAGGTGAGGCGACAGGCCGAAGAAATGGAGCGCCTGGTTCGTCCTTACGCCTGCAACATACAGATTTCGTACATGAATGAGCCGCATGCCAACGGCAAGAACCGTCCGCATGTCAACTTGACCCGCGCCGAGATGGAAGAATTGTTCGTGCAAATAGATCAGGTTGTGTGGCAATTGAACCCGGAGCGGGTGATCAAGCATGTTGAAGGCGATTTCGACCCGCCGGGACAGGATATTCTCGACTTTCATTGCTATACGATGTGGTACAACGGCGCGGGAATTGATGTCGGCAAATTGTGGCGGGGGTATTGGGTTGTGGCGAAGCCGGGCTGGCATCATTCCTGCTGCGAGTACGGTGCGGAGGGTCTGGAAGACGTGGCAATGAGCTATCGCCGTTACCCCTCCAAATGGCTGCCGGAACCGGGGAGCCCGGATGAGGCGGAATGGACTCCCGAGCGCATCAAGGACGGGCAGACCGGAGCATTCTACCCGATTTTCTTTGATCACCAGAGTACGGTGGCGGAATGGGTTGAGGCGAGTCAGGCCTATCAGGCCTTGGCGGTACGGATGATGACAGAGGCCTTCCGCCGCGATCCGCGGATGGTAGCTTTTGCCGTGCACCTATTCATCGATGCCTTCCCGGCCGGCTGGATGAAATCAATCATGGATTGCGAACGCAATCCTAAGCAGGCTTTCTGGGCTTACCGCGATGTTCTGGAGCCGATTCTGATCAGTCTGCGTACGGATAAATTCAATTTGGTCGCCGGCTCGGAAGCGGAAGTGGAAGTCTTCATCTGTAACGACACGCCGGCCGATAATACGTGTGTTTTCCGTGCCGCTCTGTACCGTGAAAACGGCGATTTATATACAGAGTATGATGGTGTCGTGACCTTGCCGGCGATCGGAGTGGACTGTCCGTTGAAGCTGAACAGCATTCTTCCCGCAGTGGAGCAGGCGGAGACATTGACGCTTACGGCGGCACTTTACCCGACCGGGGCTACAGCGGATGCGGCTCCCCTGACCAGAACGCAAATTGAGTTGCGGGTCTTCCCCGCTGTCGACACGGAAAGCTTCGACGCCAGGATCTGTCGAATAGCCGATCTTTCGTCGGCGAAGCTGGCAGAGGTACAGGCGGGGGCAACACTACTGATTGAATTGTCCGATGCCGGTAAGTTTGAGATCGCCGGTTCGGAGGTTGAAGTGGAGAAGTACTATCGCGGACCCTATCACTTTGCGTCCCGAAAGACCGGACATCCCTGGGTTGAGGGCTTTGGTGCCGATGATTTCCGCCTTTGGTACGATGAAGCTGCCGGCTATATTACGCCTTTAGCGGACAAAACCTGGCACGATCGCAGCGGCGGCGTGTGGCAACCCGTCCTGATTTGCGGTCATCCCCGTGACGGACATTTGATTATTGCCGAGCGTCGTCTGGGTGCCGGCAGATTGATTCTGTCCGTGATCCCGGGACAAAGGTTGTTGGATGATCCGGCCGGTCGGGTACTGCTGAGCCGTG
>JAAZIX010000134.1 GCA_012800655.1 Clostridiaceae bacterium
CCGAGAGCAAGGCTTCTGATCCCGTAGGCAATTGGGATAAAGAGCAGACTGGGCAGGACATAGCCCGCCACCCGCGGCGTAATCAGGCGATAGCGCATTCCGCGCCTAGTCGTGTAGATCTTGCCTATGACAACAAAAAGCAGAATAGCACCGATCGTGGTTAGCATGAGACTGATCGGCGTGGCCACCCCCAGCACCGCCAGCGCAAGATCCACGCCGACATTTATCACCCCGCAGATCAGCAACATTAACGTCAACTGTTTTTCCATCCGGTTCACATAGAGAATGAGATGGCTCATGATTATCTGATAGGCATAGACAATCCGCGACAATGAGGTCACAGCCATGATCGGCCAGACGTAGGCGTACTTTCCTTTGGTGAAATACTCCATGATTTCCGGTGCCAGCACCGCCAATCCGAACGCTATCGGTACCATCAAAACCATATAGGATTCCACCGCCGAATTCAGCGTCGAACTATATTCGTCGTGCTTTTTCTCGCCGATCAGATTCGCCAGGCGTGGGGTTGCAACCGTTGCCATGGCCAGCGGAACGGAAGCTATGCTTCCCGCCAGAGTGTAGGGAACGTTATATTCCGTAACCGATATGTCGCCGACAAAGGGAGCAAGGATTGTTTTGTCACTTTGAGCAAAGAGCATCTCCACATTGGTCAGGAGCAATGCCACGAGAAGCGGCTTGATGTGACGCCGCACTTCTATGTTTCGCCAGGCAAACGGTAATCGGCGGCGCAAATAAACATAGCTGATCAGATTATTCAGCAGGACGGTCAGAGAAATTACCATGGCGTAGGGAATCAGATCCCCCGGACGGCGGACGAAGAGGAAAATCGAACCAAGATAGAGCAAGCGAACCAGTATAGTCTTCAGCGTGATAAAACGATAATTTTCCATGGCCTCGTTGGCAAATTCGAGGTAGAAGACATTACTGAGCATCTGAATGATGAAGACCGCATAAACCGAGGCCTCCCCGGGCGCGGAGCGCAACAGGAAAAAGCCGACATAAAGTACCGTGGCAATGAAATTAGTGCCGACACTAATCACGAACAGACTGGTCAAAACTCGGCTGACCGCGGCGCGATCATTGCGTACTCGGCTCATCTCCCGGACGCCGTATGCGTAGATGCCGCAGGCTCCCAGAATAAAGAAATATTGGAATTCGTTGAAAGCACGGTTATACAGACCGTAGGATTCGGCGGTCAGCAGTCCGGTTATATGCGGCGTGACCAGCAGAGGGATCAGCAGGTTAAAGACATTGAGTATGGTCTTGTAAATCGCGTTATCCCGCAGCGAACCGATTCGCGGCGGCGGGACGGTCGGAGCCGCGGTAACATTTTCTTTTATATCGCGCTCCGTCATTTGCTCTCCGTTGTCTTCGGGCTCTCCGTTGCCGCCGGGTGCTCCGTTTTCTTCGGACACTCCGTTGCCGACGGGCGAAATTTCTTCCGGCCGGGCGGGCGCGTAAAGAACTGTTTTGCCGCCATAAGCAAGCGTGAAATCTGCGCAAAACCGGCTAGATTGAGGCGGATAATCAGGCGACGATTGAAGTCAAATTCCTTATAGGCGGGGTGTTTTTTCCAGCCGGGCAGGCGCATCGGAACATAGGCGCGAATCAGCGCGCTGACCCGGCGGCGTTCCTCTGATCGCGGCATCGCGGCGACCCGGTTCAAAGCCGTTTGGGCAACGTGGCTGAGCAGAAGGCTGGCATAGAGATGCCGGCGCTCTGAGCGGTGCTTCTCATCGAGCTGCGGATCGGCGGTGTATTTGACGGTATATTCGTCCATGATATCGAAAATACTCAGAATGTCCAGATTCTTTTTGACATTAACATTGTACATTGTCGATCCGGCGCGGCGGCGCGAATGATAGGCCAGCTCCGGGAAATCCACTCTTCCGTTCTCGGGCAACCGCAGGGTCAGAGCATATGAAAAGGCGAGATCCTCGTACCAAAGACCGACCGGGAAGCGCAGATCGCCGATCAGTTCGCGGCGACACATCTTCGTCCACACGGCCGGCGGCATATTGTCCGTCGGCGTCGCCCCGATGGGGCTGTAATACACCTCACCGCCCGGATAATGTTCCAACGCCCCAATTTCCACCATCGCGGCTCCGGTCTCTCGCGCCCTTTGCAGTAGGCGCTCCATATGGTTGAGGTCGACCCAGTCGTCACTGTCGACAAAGGTTATGTATTCGCCGCGGGCGATGTCTAGGCCGCGATTTCGGGCGGCGGCCTGGCCGGCATTCGCCTGGTGAATGACCCGTACCCAGGCGTGCTCGGCGGCGTATTCGTCACAGATCGCGCCGCTCGTGTCTTTGGAGCCATCGTTAATGAGAATCAGTTCCAGACAGCCGGACGGCGCCAGCGTCTGATTTACCAGCGAGTCGAGACATTCCCGCAGGTATTCTTCGGTATTGTATACAGGAACAATAATACTGACCGACGGATTTTTGTTGCCGGGTATGCTGTCATTCTTCCGGTTCATAAACACCTCGTTTCGCACATACGCCCACTACTTTAACACGCCGCTGAACCTTTGACCAAATGTTGTATATTACACGCTCCGTTTATCTGCACTCTGCGTATGCGCCCTACGTCTGCGCCCGTCGCCAGGCCAGCGGGGTCATTCCCGTTTCGGCCTTGAACATTCTCGTGAAGGCAGACGGACTTTCATAGCCACAGGCCGCCGCTATTTCATACACATTCATCCGGCTGTTACGCAACATGGATTTGGCATTGGCCAGTCGGCATTCGCGCAGATATAGCTGCGGCGAGCGCCCGGTCTCCTCCATGAACAAGCGGTAAAAATGACTGCGATCCAACGAGTAGTGCTCGGCCATTTCTTGAATCAGAATCGGCGCCGAGAAATTATATTCCATTTCGCGCATCGCGCTCTCTACGATTTTCTGCGGCGTGCTCTTGACCGGCGCGGGCTGCCAGGCATTCACCAAGTCCGCAAAGAGCAGATGCGCCTGCGCCGATTTGAGAGCGTCGCCCATCAGTTCGACCGCCGGATCCGTGCCGGTCGCCAGTTCCAGCATATCCCGTCCGAAGTCTGGTTGCGGAAAAGGGAAGACCGGCCGCCGATTTCGCCCCAGCGCGATAAAGCCGCATTTCACCAGCAATTCCGTCGCCAGCGCTCCGCTGAAAGACAGCCAGCAGTAATGCCACGGGTCGGCACTGTCCTGAACATACGAGACGGCATCATACGGCACGATCAGGAAGCAATGCCCGCTCGTGACCGAATGTGTCTTGCCGCCTTGCGTGTAACTGCCCCGTCCGTCCAGCACGGCAACAATTTGATAATAATCACGCATGATGTGTTGGAGCGGCTTATCGGCGACGCAGGTTTCGGCACCGGAATGCAGATATACCAGGCCCGGCTGATCGTAAGCTTTCTTCACAAGCAGAACCTCCAAATCAAATATTATTCGACAAAGGCGGCAATATCCACACCTTCGTGCAGTAAAAGCCTTTTCTTTAATTCGAGACCGCCGCCGTAACCGGTCAGCTTGCCACCCGCCCCGACCAC
>JAAZIX010000135.1 GCA_012800655.1 Clostridiaceae bacterium
AATGTTTGCCGGCTTCGTGCCAGGCAATAAAAGTCCGCAGATCTTCGACGTTGTCGACCAGCGGTTTGTCAATGAATACCGGAATATCATTCTCAATAAAGGGCCGGCAACGCTCGACATGCTCGGCGCCGACATCCGTCGCGCAGACCACCGCATCAACCTCTCCCAGCATATCTTCCGGCCTGTCAACCACATTGGGGATAAGTGCTGCCCGTGCAACATGCTCCGCATCGCTGCGCTGATTGCAGTAGACATGCGTTACACGCGCACCGGGGATCCCGAAAGTCGACTCCGGTTGCTGCGCCAAATAGACGGGAATAACCGGAAAACCGCATGTCGCCATCTCATCACGGTCGTAACCGTTAAATATCGCACTCCACGAATAGGGGTGCCCGTTGCCCTCGGTCATACCCATCATACCGAGCTTTAGCTCCCGGTCTCCTAAAGGCCACTTTTTTTGCATAAAATCCTCCTCTTTTGCCACGAGAGTATATCGTTGTTTTAAATATAATTATAGCACCAGATGGGCAGCGACATGTGTTAGATAATCCGTAATTCATCAGATTTTTTAATGTTTCCCGCTTAATTTTCCTTTTCTCCGTCGTGGAAAGTTCAATCGATATTGAATAGAAAAAATTAACCGACTAAAATAGATAACGTAAATGTCTGAGCAGGTTGGCTCGGATAAGAAAGGAAGTTTTACTATGAAAATGCGACCCAGCAGAGTTCTGCGCGTAATGCGCGAAGGTAAGGTAGCGATCTGTATCAAAGCAAATCTGCGCGATTCCCGTTTTATGTCGATTGCCGCAATGTGCGGCTTCGACGCTGTATGGATTGACTTCGAGCACGTTCCGCAAAGCATGGACCTTGTGGAACAGGCCGTCAATGCGGCTGCCGTCTACGATACGGATATTCTCACCCGTGTCGCCCGCGGACCGTACAGCAACTTGATTCAGCCTTTTGAGGCCGACAGCGCCGGCATCATGGTGCCCCATCTAATGAGCCTGGAGGACGCAAAGCAGGTTCAGTATTACACCAAGTTCCACCCGATCGGGCGGCGTCCGATCGACGGCGGCAATGCCGACGGCAAGTTCACGCTCGTAGACGCCAATAGATATATGGAAGAGGCCAATCGCGAACGCTTCGTTATTGTGCAAATCGAGGATCCGGAACCGATTCCGGAAATAGAAGAGATCGCCGCTTTGCCGGGAATCGATATGCTTTTCTTCGGTCCGGCCGACTTTACACAGGGCGCGGGTATTCCGAATCAATTCGATCA
The DNA here is from genome assembly GCA_012800655.1 of Clostridiaceae bacterium. Taxonomy (GTDB): domain Bacteria; phylum Bacillota; class Clostridia; order Saccharofermentanales; family Fastidiosipilaceae; genus JAAZIX01. Next base: position 1,280 of record JAAZIX010000135.1, read on the forward strand.
TCCCCTGGTCGCGGAAACCCGCGAGCTCGTAGCTAAAGTTGCCCGTAAACACGGCAAATTCGCCGGTACGGTCGGCGGCATCGGTAACTTTAAGGAATTAGTCGCCCTCGGCTACAACTTCATCAACGTCGGTGCCGACGTCGTTGCCCTGGCCGATTACTGCCTTAAAATTGTTGAGGCCTGCCACGGACATGAAGCGGCAACGCTCTGATATTTTTGCAAATGGGAGAAACTATGAAATACAGTGATTTAAAAGGTCAGTCGGTCTCAAGGATTACCCTGGGAACCGCACAATTGGCCAGGACTTACGGCATCTCGCACAGCGGAGTTGTTCTGACTCGTGATGACGCCTATGCTCTGCTTGAAAGTGCCGTCGCCCAGGGAGTCAATAGCATTGACACCTCAAATGATTACGGTGAAGCTGATATCGTCATCGGAGAGTGGCTGGCACGCCGAGAGACGGCGGAACAGCGTCAGGCACGGGATCTGCTACTAGGAACCAAGCTCGTCCGCGTCGACTTCAGTAGTCCGGAAGCGACACGACGTTCGCTACGGGAGATGGCGCTGGACTGCCGCCGTCGGCTCGATATTGACACAATACCGTTGCTCATGCTTCACAGTTTCCCCGATTATGCCGGCGATCCCGTGACCGTAATGGACACGCTTAAGTCGCTCCGCGCCGAAGGAGTTTGCGATCGCATCGGGATCTCTATCTACGAAAATGACGACTATGACATGGTCGCCCAATCGGAGTTCGATGTGGTGCAGATACCGCTCAATATCTTGAGCTGGCGGCGGATCAATGACGGCAGCATTGCCCGTCTAGCAGAGTCCGGGATCGGTATTTTCGTACGCTCGGTCTTCCTTCAGGGTCTCTTTTTCCTGAACCGCGAAACCATGCCAGAACTCATGCACTACGCCCTCCCCTATGTGGAAAAATTCCACGGCTTTTGCCGGAAATGGGATCTCAGCCCGGCTGCCTTGGCCGTCTCCTTTGTCCTCTCGATCCCCGGAATCACTTCTCTGGTCATGGGTTGCGAAAACGAAACCCAACTGACTGAGAATGTCCGACTGGTCAATTCGTCCGTCACGCTGGATTCCGAGCAGATGGCGGAACTGCGCCGGGCCTTCGCCGACGTACCGCTCGAGATAACCTCGCCCTCCCTGTGGCCCAAACCTTAGGAACAAACAACGAAACCGCAAGAAGGCCGCGTCTCTCCTGGAGCCGCGGCCTTCTTTTATTCCATAGTTCTCCTTTTTTGCTTTCTTGCTTCATTCTTTCTTTATTCTTTCAGCGAACCGATTAGAATACCCTTAACAAAATACTTCTGTATGAAAGGATAGACTATAACGATCGGAACAGTGGTCGCAACTATAGCCGCCATTTTTAACGTCTCGGGAGCCGCATTAACCATCTTCCGCAGGTATGACTGCATAGGCAAGGCGCCCATTGCCTGCTTCATATAGGCAATTCCCGTAAACCAATCGTTCCAATGGGATACTGTAACAAAAAGAGCTATCGTGGCAATACCGGGCTTGGACAGCGGAAGAATGATTCGGAAAAGTATTGTCGACTCCGACGCTCCGTCCAGACGAGCCGATTCCGAAAGGCTCTCCGGAATCGTCTGGATAAAATTACGCAACAAGAGCGCATTGAAAACGCTGATACCCATCGGCAACACATATACCCAAAAGTTGTTATACAAACCTATATCCTTATAAAGGACCAGGCGTGGAACCATTCCTCCGTCGAAATACATCATGAAGATAAGAAATACCATCAGAGCCCTATGCCCGGGCATATCTTTTTTCGTCATCACATAGGCGAGAATCATGGTCAGCAGCATAGCAAACGGTACACCGATTGCCAACCGCTTAACACTGACCCAGAATGAGGACAAAACCGAACCCTCATTGAAAATAGATCTATAATTGTCCAAGCTGAAAGATCGGGGGATAAGAATCACGCCGCCGGAGCGGAAAAATTCAGTCTCGGAAACTATGGAGCCGTTTACCACCAGTATGAATGGCAGAATTGTTACAACGATAACAAGTAAGATGAATATCGTATTGAGGATAACAAATATTCTGCCGCCTATACTCTCCTTATACATTTCTTTTTTTTGCCATAGGATGTCCCCCCTAATAAGAGTATTCTATCCTCGTTACTTGGCGGTAACCAATGCCGCTTCAGACATACATCCGCTCTTATGACCTATAATGCTAATAAGGCCAATGCTTATTCAATATTCATTATAAATTATTATGAAACGCCATGCCCGCGCACGACGAGGAGCCGCTACCCTGCGGGTAACGGCTCCTCCGAAAATCACCTATTACTTACTTCCTAGGTTCTTACCACACGTAGTCTAGCATCCACTCATCAGCATCCTTCTCGTAGAGTATTTGCGAGCCGTCCCACTCGAAAACGCTCTTGTCGAATTTTGCCCATTGTTCGTTGCGCTCTTTGACCATCTGGTTCAGAGCGATCGTTTCCAACTCGGCAATCTTGGCATCCCAGTCATCCAGGCTCATATCACCCACAATCATACCGACGATCATTTCCTGGAGATAGGTTGACGCAACCGTGGACAGGTTGGAATACTGATTCTCGCCCGTTGAATAGTCATAAATCAGATTGTTATCAGGACTAAAGACCATATGCTCCATTTTCTCATCGGAATAGAGGAGCGTGTAGTAAAACATGGTCTGGCAGTCGATGTAATGATCGCCGGCCGGACCGGGATCAATTCGATCATCCTCTTTCGCGAATAAGACGGAATGAGGCCCGTACAGCGTGAGATATGTGCAACACGGACTGTTCTAGGCAAGATCACCCGACTCTCGGACGACTTTTCTGTCAACAATATTCCAGTTGAGACCTTCGATGCCGTACTCTCCCAGATAGCGCATGTCGAGATCACACAGTTTATTCAGGGTATACAGAACCGCATCGATATTCGAATTGACATTGACACCCACATACCCGCCGGCAAGCGTATTGGCCGACAAAATAGAAGTTATATTTACTCCGCTACTCCGCGTTTATATTGGCGATAATTTCCGCTACGCAAAATAAATTTCCGCTCAAATCCAAAGAGAATTGGCGGAGCTGTTTCGCCGCTTTCTCATTGACCTCACCATTCTTATCTTTAGGCAACAAACAACGAAACCGCAAGAAGTCCGCATCTCTCCTGGAGCCGCGGCCTTTTCAGTTTTCAACTTCGCTGTTCTACTTTTTTAGTCCATATCTATCCCCTTCGGATCGGAGAAGCTCTTCTGCCGCTGAACTATGTGAGGTCGTGCGGTAGCCTCGATCGCGTGCAGCGTAGCTCCATTTAACTCGACGGCTATGCGTAGCTGACGATTTAATACCGAACTTAATTTGGCTTCACGCCAAACCGGTTTAGCCTGAACGGAATCACTGAATTCCATCGGCACACAGTCATCGAAGCTGAAGCCTTCAAGAAACTCGCCTTTTATGTTCATCAATGCACAACGCACCGAACCGCAGGCTGAGTTGTAGTTTAAGGCCAGATCGTCCTTCATCAACTCAAGACCCTTGGTAATAACCAAACCACCGTTTCCGACGCTCTCCAGACCGCAGAATCGATCTTTGCCGATTCTATATACCGGAGACCCGCCGGTTATTCCGGATGCTTTGAGAATATCGTACAGGCGCTGGTTGCTCTCCGCCGTTCCGTGCACAAACACGGATCCGGTGCACAGGATATAGTAGTCTCTGCCGTTGGCACTCAGGCACATTTCATGGGCGCTCAGTCCTGCCCATCCGGGATTCGGCGCCGGCGGCCGCTCGATAAGAGGACGTCCGTTATTGGCATGATGAAAAACAGAGCCGTCATAACTGTAGATGAGTTCGGAGTCCATTACACCGAACATCTTTGTAAACTCCTGATTTTGCAAGGATGTTCGATACTTCCATAACAACCCGTAGAATATCCCGTCATACCACTGCACACCCAGACTGTAATATTGGGTCTGCCAGCAATCGTCATTGTAACTTGCTCCCGGATGCAGAATCAGGCGCGGCTCGCTCCAATTTTGCAGATCCTTGGAAGTGCGCACCGAGACACGACGATCGACAAACGCGGAACGATAAAGGACGTTGTACTCTTCCGTACAGGGATTGTAGAACAAATTATTACCTGTATCGCTTGTGTGAGGGTGAACAACCAGATCGGGACGGTGCTCCCAGTTGATACCGTCCGACGAGAATGCCATAACAACCGGATAATTGGCGTGTCCCTTAGCCGGTTTAGCCCCCATTCTGGTCATGCCGCAAAATTTATAGCGGCGCGCGGGATCCTGTTCATACTCATCGAGAATGACCGAAGCACCGTGGACACCACTTTCGCCGTCAAAAATGAAATCTTCCCCTTTATCACTACTGACCGGAACAAATTCCTTCATATCGGTACTCTCGACCAAGTACAACAGGCGTGGTCCGTCATCCGCGAACCTTATCAGTTTTTCATAGAAAATGCGATACTTGCCGATCTGAGGGTCATAGCACAACGATGAGTATGATCCGGCGGGAGCCAAGGAATGAAACTCCGGCGAATACCACCGCCGTAATGTTCCGGGGCGAAAATCGATAAAATAATCATCAAAGAAATTAAACTTTACGCGATTCATAATACTTCCTCAAAATAAACAAAAAAGACGAGGAGCCGCTACCCTGCTGGTAACGGCTCCTCCGAAAATCACCTGTTACTTATCTCCTGAATTCTTACCACACGTAGTCTATCATCCAATCTTCAATATCTTTCTCGTAGACCACTTGCGTGCCGTCCCACTCGTAAACTTTCTTGTCGAATTTTGCCCATTGTTCGTTGCGCTCTTTGACCATCTGGTTCAGAGCGATCGTTTCCAACTCGGCAATCTTGGCATCCCAGTCATCCAGGCTCATATCACCCACGATCATACCGATGACCATTTCCTGAAGATAGGTTGTCGCAACCGTGGCCAGGTTGGGGTACTGATTCTCGCCTGTTGAATAGTCATAGACCAGACCGTCATCAGTCTCAAAGAATATCTGCTCCATTCTCTCATCAACATAGAAAGTCTTGAAGTAATTTGCGTACTGGGTATCGATGTAATGATCACCGGCCGGACTGGCATCAACTCGATCATCATGTTTCGAGAAGAAGTAAGCATAAGGTCCTTGTAGCAAGCCGTATACATTGCACTCACTGTTATAGGCAAGATCACCCGACTCTCGGACGATTTTTCTATCAACAATATTCCAGTTGGTACCTTCGATGCCGTACTCTCCCAGATAGCGCATGTCGAGATCGCACAGTTTATTCAGAGTATACATGACCGCATCTATATTTGTATTGGCATTGATACCCACATACGCACCGGCAAACGTCTGGGCTAACAGTTTGGCAGGCTTATCGCCCGACACCGTGCCGGGCATATACGCAAACCTCTGCTCCGGATTATTCTCCATCAGTGCCCTATTCGGGTTGATTGCGTTTGTGCACCAAGCCGCTACGACACTGACCTCGCCGGCCGACATGAGCTGAGTCGATGCCCCACTTGTTGCCGTAACAAATTCAGGATGGAGATAGCCCTTTTCGTACCAGTCGTGCAGTTTGGCAACAAAGTTTTTCATATTGGGATCCTGAACCGGGTGGCGCAATGTTCCGCTATCATCAACCCACCAGGCCATACCGTTATCCGTGAAAGCTCCGGACAACAAAATCCCCAGTGTGCCAAATCCGCCGGCGACAGAAGATGTGAAGAGCGGGTACTTTGACGGATCCAGCGCCTTAAAAGCGGCTAGAATTTCTTCCAGTTCGTCAACCGTCGAGGGCATATCCAAATTACATTGCTTTAACAAGTCCTCTCGGAAAGCCCAAGTGTATCCATTCGTTCCGCCGTACCCCCCCGGCCAAACCAACGGTAGACTATAATATCTTCCTTCTGCAGTCGCGTACTGTTTGGCAAAATGGAACGCACTTTTCGCTAAATTGGGGTACTTGTCCGTTTGATCCAGGAAAGGAGTAAGATCATACAAATAACCCTTGGATATATAGCTCTCGAACCTCGTTCTACCGTCGATATACATGATATCAATCGTCGGGTCAGCAGCCAAGAGGCGGTCAAGTGCAGCCCAGCCCTCATCGCCCGGGCAGGCAACCCACTCCAGTGTCAGCCCCAAACGATCGCTTATTTCCTGGCTAACTTTTTCATTATACGCTGAATCACACTCGTAACAAATCGCTTTTAAGTGTACACCTTCAAAAGGATTATCTGCCGGCGGATCGGTCTTGCCTGCCGGCGGATCGGTCTTGCCTGCCGGCGGATCGGTCTTGCCTGCCGGCGGATCGGTCGGTGTCGACGTCCCCGATTGACAGCCTGCCAGCCCCAACATCAGCAACACTGCAATCAGTAGTATCGCTATTACTTTTCTTTTCATTCCATAGTTCTCCTTTTTTGTTTTTTTGCTTTATCCTTTCACCGAACCGATCAGAATACCCTTAACAAAATACTTCTGTATGAAAGGATAGACTATAACGATCGGAACAGTGGTCGCAACTATTGATGCCATTTTTAATGTCTCGGGAGGAGGAGTAATCATATTCTGCATGTTTCCCATCGCCATCAGATCAAGCTGTCCCAAGGTCATCATCTTCCGTAGGTATGACTGCATGGGTAAGGCTCCCATTACCTGCTTCATATAGGCAATTCCCGTAAACCAATCGTTCCAATGGGATACGGCAACGAAAAGAGCTATCGTGGCAATACCGGGCTTGGACAGCGGAAGAATGATTCGGAAAAGTATTGTTGACTCCGATGCTCCGTCCAGACGAGCCGATTCCGAAAGGCTCTCCGGAATCGTCTGTATAAAATTACGCAACAAGAGCGCATTAAAAACGCTGATACCCATCGGCAACACATATACCCAAAAGCTGTTATACAAACCTATATCCTTATAAAGGACCAGGCGTGGAACCATTCCTCCGTCGAAATACATCATGAAGATAAGAAATACCATCAGAGCCCCGTGCCCGGGCATATCTTTTTTCGTCATCGCATAGGCGAGAATTATGGTCAGCAGCATAGCAAACGGTACACCGATCACCAACCTCTTAACACTGACCAAAAATGAGGACAAAACCGAACCCTCATTAAAAATAAATCTATAATTGTCCAAGCTGAAAGAGCTGGGGATAAGAATCACGCCGCCGGTACGGAAAAATTCAGTCTCGGAAACTATGGAGCCGTTTACCACCAGTATGAATGGCAGGATTGTAACCGCGATAACCAGTGTGATGAATATCGTATTGAGGATAACAAATATTCTACCGCCTATGCTCTCCTTATACATTTCTTTCCCCTCTCTTTACCACATTGAATATTTGACCACACGCCGCGAGAAAGCGTTAGCCGACATTATCAAAATGAAAGAAACAACGGATTTGAACAGCCCCACAGCTGTATTAAAGGCGTAGTCCCCCATCTCAAAGCCTTGTCGATACACATAAGTGTCAATGATGTCACCGACCGAATATACGCGCGGATTGTACATGTTATAAATTTGGTCGAAACCTCCCGACAGGATTCCGGCCAGACCCAACGTTAACAGCATAACTATCGTCGGCATCAAGGAGGGCAGCGAAATATAAATCATGCGCTGGAATCGATTGGCACCGTCAATATGTGCCGCTTCATATAATTCCTGATCGATTGAACTCAAAGCGGCAATATAAATAATGGAGTCCCAACCTAACGTTTTCCATATCCCTGTCACGATGACCGTTCCCACGAAATGTTTCGGATCCCCCAGAAAATATATCGGCTCTCCGCCAAAGAATGAGATTATGGCGTTAATAGCACCGTACTGCGGCGAAAGCATTAAGTTAAAAATACCGCCGGCGACAACCCAGGAAATAAAGTACGGCAGGTAGGAGATCGTCTGTGCCACGCGTTTAAACGCCACGTTACGCACCTCATTTAGAAGCAGAGCAAATATAACTGCCATCGGGACCGAGGTAATAAGACGCAGGAAGCTGATTTTGATTGTATTTACAAGAACGCGGGAAAAATAGTAGTTCGAGAACAGCTGTTTAAAATGTGCGAAGTTGTTCCAAGGACTGTCCCAGACACCTTTCATCACATTGTAATCCTTGAACGCAAGTTGCAATCCGTATATGGGCGCTATTTGAAAAATGATAAACCACAACATGACCGGAATCATGAGTAGATAGATCGGCAAATACCGTTTAAATCTAAATCTCAGCCCACGGGTCGGAACTTGAATAGCCCCACCCTCTCCGTTAATTTCTTTTTTTGCCATAGGATGTCCCCCCTAATAAGAGTATTCTATCCTCGTTACTTAGCGCAATCAATGCCCTTATAGGACATGCACAAGCATTTATGGCCTGTAATGCTTTTAATAAGGCCAATGCTTATACAGTATTCGTTTATAAAAGAATACAAATATAAAAATAATACGAAAATTATACGAAAAACGTAATCAGACTATTTATGTTACAATTTATTTATGTTCAATCGTTACATTTACAATGGTCACCTGATGACGCCCGTCGCGATGTATTCCTGCTCTACGACGATTATTTTCTCTGGCTGGCTGCCGACGATCAGATACTTTCCGAAACGTCTATTTTTCCTAATCAAGAGAACACCGCCCTGCCGCACGACCATATCATGTTCAATATCCATATCCCGACCGAAGGTAAATATTATTTGCAAACTATGCAGGGGCACTACTTGATTGAAACAGGCTCCATGCTGATCGTTCCTCCTCATATCTACCACGTAGCCAAGCGCATAGATAATGACACAAGCCCGATTAGACGCAGTTGTTTCAATCTGGAAGTTCGACGGATAAACTCACATCTCCCGGATCTTTCGCCGGTCTCCTCATCGGCTTCGACCGTATTTTCCATCTACACCCGTCTGAAACAGCCGACTGCAATTAAAGATGATTTTTCCGGCTTGGATGCCGTCCGTCAACTGTCTCGGGTTATGCAAGAAGGACAAGTCGGTTACTATCAAAAGGCACAGGCTATCCTTCTCTTCCTTGTGACAGAAATTGCCGTACGTCTGCACAGGCAACTGGACAAATTCCCGGATTCGGAACCGAGTACAGAGTTTGATCTTCCGAACCATGCCAACGTCCTCAGCCTACTTCGCAAAGAGCGCATAGAGCGGTGCGTTACCCGTTACACCCTCAGCGTCATAACTCTGGAGCAAATAGCGAAGGACCTTTTCGTCAGCCCGCGTCAACTGAGCAGAATTTTTACGGAATTATATGGCAAAAATTATACGGAATTTATAATCGAAAAGCGCATGGAGTTTGCCAAATTCGCCCTTGTTTGCTC
>JAAZIX010000136.1 GCA_012800655.1 Clostridiaceae bacterium
CAAAGGAGCTTCTTAAATAAAAACGCCCTCGACAGAAATACCATCTCTGTCAAGGACGAATAGGTGCGATTTTTGTTCGACACTATCCGCGGTGCCACCTTGGTTCACAGTATGACCTGTGCGCTCAACAGGATACCAACATATCCCGGGCAACTGACGTATGCCCCACGTCGCAGAATACTCCGGGCTATCCCCGTTTGACTGCGCCCTCAACGGTCCATTTGACAATGTGTTTCTTGCCTGACTCTCAGCATCGCAGACTCTCTGTGAAGGCATCATTGCCGTTATCTCCGCCTCAACGGTTTGTGTATTAAATTAGTTTCAAAGTTTAGCACTGCATTTTTCGGTTGTCAATAGCTATTCATATTGAAATTTCTGGAAAATTTCCCGAGTTTCTTGCTATCGGTTTCGTCGGTCTTCAATAGTTTCTTAGTTCTCTCCAAACAAGTATCTAATGCGATAGCAAATAATACTGTATTTGCGTTATTTTACTATATCTCAAAATCTCAAAAATCGCGAGTGGAGGCTCCTTCTCGTGTTCACATCAATATGCAGTTGTTTTTGAACACATATGTATTTACATAAAACCATAATACGGCTTGTGTGCAACAACCGAATGCAGGTAATCAATCATTGTAATAAAGTCGTACACGGGGAGATTGATCTCAGCTTGGATTGCCGCCGAATAAGGGGGCATATCGCTACATTCCAAGAGAAGTGCGCCTATATCGGGATTGTCAGCAATAAGTTGCTTGGATAATTGGATTAACTCATCTTTAAGAATTCCATTATCAAAGTGTCCCCTTCTTTCAAGTAATGCAGAGAACTCAGGAAGGTGCCCTGCCCCAATGATGCGGCAGCGAGCCTGATCATCATGCGAAACTCCACACGCATCAAATACTCTCTCAGTTAAGTTCTTTCTGTCTGCACATATGATACCTATTTTTTGACCATCCTTGAGCCCGACTCTTATCCATGGGACTTGCACTATGCTGGATAAATATACGGGCACATCTACGCTGTCTGCTACACCTTTCTGGAAATGACCAAAGTAACCGCATGCACCTACTATTGCTCTGCACCCTTGAAGAACAAGCTTCTCGGCTGTTTCAATTAAACTCGGTAAAAGTGTTTCATCCCCTGTATGCATCCTTGCTTGGTTTGCTCCCGGGACGATTTCCATACGGACAGGATAAGTATATGTGTCTGCGTTTACGACATTACCGGGAATAAGCGGATAATGCACGTCCTGCACCATGATGCCAATAGTTGCTCCGGAAACGAGTTGTCCCTTTGTAATATGAACACGACGGTTTCCATCACCGGGACCCCAAAAACCATAATTTCGCACAGTTTTACTCATTCTTCTATTCTCCTAATTCAAGCTCTTCGTAATTATATTCGACGATATCCTGTTTAAAAATTATCAAGAACAAAGAGTTGATGGTGTGTTGTGGAGAATGATTTTTCCCGGGGTTAACCCGGAAAACCGCTTCTCATGCCACACTACTTCTCCATTTACAATAACGTAATCTAATCCGTCTGTTAACGCACAAGGATTGCTAAACGTTGCATTATCAAAAAAAGAATCCCAGTCAATTATTAAGATATCCGCATCATATCCGCATCTAATAAAACCCTTCGATTTGAACCCTAATCGGCACGCGGGTAAACCTGTCATTTTATGAATCATCTTTTCAAGAGACAACAACTTGTTTTCTCTCACATAGTAGTTGATAGCCCGAGGCATTGTTCCATAGGCACGAGGATGGCTTCTTTCATCAATTGCATAAGTTAAGCCATCCGTGCCGACAACTGTATTCTCATTCAAAATAACATCGAAAAGATTCTGCTGATTTAGGGTGTGAAAGGCTGCTAGACATTTACCGTTATTGATTATTAATGTGTCAAAGAAGACATCCCAAGGATCCATTCCTAGAATGGTAGCGTGTTCGGCTATGGTTCTACCTTCTACTTCAGGAGTCGATGATGCCATAGTGACTAGAATGCCTTTCCATCCTCCTGAGTTCAGAAAAAAGTTTTCATATTGTGTGTTCTCGTCTTCTATTTCGGATTTAATCTTACTGCGGGTTGCATTGCTTTTTAATAGTTCAACTAGTGCTTCGGTTCCATTGTTAAAATACCAAGGAGGGATTACGGAGGAGAGTGATGTTTGATTCCAAAGGTAGGGATATTGATCACATGTCACACAAACCCCTAATTTTGTTGCTTCATTTATGAGTCGGAGTGTCTCTTTTTGTAGCTTATGGTTTTGATATCCCATTACTTTGTGGTGGGAAATGCATACCGGTATATTGGCTCTACGTCCGATTTCGATCGCCTCTTGTACTGCCTCAATTACCATATTGGATTCATTTCGAATGTGAGAAGCATATATACCACCATAGGAAGCTGCAACTTTTGCTAATTCGACCAATTCATTCGTATCCGCGTAACATCCGGGAGGGTATATCAATCCCGATGAGAGCCCTCCTGCTCCGCATTCCATTGCCTCTCGCAACAAATCTTTCATTTTTTCTAATTCTTCGTAAGTACACACCCTCTTTTCAAAACCCATAACCGCTATGCGGAGAGCGCTGTGTCCAACGAGAAACTTGACATTAGTTGTCTTAGGGACAGAAGAACAATAATCTAAAAAACGTTTGTAGCTCGACCAGTTAACCATGTCGTTAGGATAATCAGATGTTGCTATGGGAAACATATTTTTCAAAAGTGGCAGCGTGCGAGGATTTGTTGGAGCGATTGATTGGCCACACTGACCGACCAATTCAGAAGTTATTCCCTGGGATGTTTTACTAAGTCTTGTATAGTCTTTTCCAATCCTTAGATCGCCATGTGAGTGTGCATCAATAAACCCCGGACAGATAATTCTTCCCTTTGCATCTATGGTGCTTAAAGCGGATTCGTCTCCGGTAACGCATACAATCTTTCCTGACTTGACTCCAACACAACCAGAGAAAGGCGGTTTCCCTGTTCCATCAATGATTATGCCGTTAGTAATCAAAAGATCAAGCACAACACACCTCACACACGAAATTTAGTTAAATCTTACGGTGTCACTTATAACATTTTATCAAACGAATATCAAGAAGCGAAAGCTGCCTCTACAAGGAAACGAGTACTTGCCATCACATTAACCTTTCTTATGATGCTAGCCGTTTTGTCGGGCCGTATGGTTTCGCAGAATCCTTCGGGATGGGAGATAATTGGCAAAGCATAAAAAGCGATACGGCAACTGACGAGTTACGTCAATTGCCGTATCTACTTTGGTGCGGACAACAGGATTTGAACCTGCACACTCTCGTACTGGAACCTAAATCCAGCGCGTCTGCCAATTCCGCCATGTCCGCACGACAAAAGGTATTGTAGCACAAAGCGCGAATTTGCCAACAGCGCCGTTGCTACTCCGCCCGCAACGCCGCCACAGGATCTTTCCGCGCCGCTTTGCGCGCCGGAATCAATCCGCTGATCACCGTCAGCACCAGGCTCAGCAGAATCAGAACAATCGCCCCTAACGGCGGCAAAATCGCGTTAACCGACGTGGTGCCGGCCAACGAATGAATCAACATATTGATCGGGGTCAAAAGCAGTAGCGTCACGCCGATGCCGATCAGTCCCGACATCAGGCCGATAATAAAAGTCTCGGCATTGAAGACCTGGGAGATATTCCCTTTCGACGCGCCGATCGCCCGCAGAATACCGATCTCCTTCGTGCGTTCCAGCACGGAGATATACGTGATCACCCCGATCATAATCGATGAGACCACCAGCGATACAGCCACGAAGGCGATCAGGACATAAGTGATAACGTTGACGATAGTTGTCACTGTCGACATGAGTAGGCCGACATAATCGGTGTAAGTGACCCTGTTTTCCTCACTCTCGCCTCTGTTATACGCTTCAATCGCCGCCGCCACGCCATCCTTATCCTCAAAGCTGTCGACATATATGCTGATCGACGCCGGTGCATCCCGGCTGACCACTCCGAAATTCGACAGATTGTCCTTGAGCGTTCCCGGCGAAACATAGGCGTCATACATGCTCAACAGAGTCTTCTCATCCAGTTGTCGCATGAGTTGATCCAGCATCGCGATCAGCTCCGGCTCCGTCCTCTGCGCCAATTCCCGCGTATATCCCGGATCATTTTGTCGCGCCGACGACAGAACCTTACGCGCCATCTTCGCCCTGTCGCTCATGCCCAGCGACTCAATAAAAACAGTCAAATCCCGCAGTTTCATTTCGCTGTTCTCCGGTGCAAATCTCAGACCGGTCAATACATTCCGCTCCGGATCGGCCGTCTGCGCCAGCGCGACCGGACTGTTGTTATTGTAGTCGATCAAATAATCGGTCAGAGCCTTGGTGTAGCCGACAACCGATGTGACAATATTCGTATCCCTGCTGTTGGCGCGAATTACGCCGCTGATCTTAAGCCGCAGTGCCTCGGCCATCATTTGCTCGACACGATCCGCCTCGTAGCCGACATGCGAGAAAGTTCCGTCGGCATTCCGCTCGTACTCCGCTCCGGCCGGCACCAAGTAAAACACCTGCTCCATCACCGCCGCGTAATCGAGCTTCCTCTGCTCAAGCTCCAGCTTCTCGCCGCTTTCGACCCGCGCCAGCAGATCCCGATACTCCGCCGCCGGCAGCAGCCCCAACTCGTACAGGCGATTCGTCGAAATCTCGTTCGCCTCGTCCAGCACCAGCACCACTTCGTCATAATTCTTCGGCCACTCACCCGCCAACAACGAGTAATTGTCCAACACCGCGCTACTGATCATCTCCTCCCCCGCCCCGGGAAGCAGTTCCGAAAAGTTACTTCTGTTAAAGCCGGGCATCGCATCCATACCCGGCATCTCGGTCGAACCGAAGCCACCCGCTCCCCCGAACGAACCGGCCGCACGGAAATCCCGGCCGTCCGCGTTCACCACAGTCTCCTCCGGGTCATAGCTGAAAACCGTGAATTTGGGCTTATACGAATAAACTATTCCGTTCTGTCCGATATGTTTATGGATTTCCCGGCTCGGGTCATCCAGGTATTCCTTAAACGCCGTCAGATTATTCGTGCGGATACTCGAACTGAGCTGCGAAGTTATCAGCAAACGCCGATCATTAGTATAAACACCGTCCAAATTGTGACCGACCTTGTCTCGATCGAAGCGCCTTTGCTGCAAGTCCATAATCTCCGACATATCAAAGGTTTCGGCCGAAATCGTAATCGGATATGACGACATCGTCTCCTTTTGCACATCTACAATGTAAGTGTTCACCCCGTTCGACAAAGACAAAATCAAAGCGATTCCGATAATACCGATCGAGCCGGCAAACGAAGTCAAAAACGTTCGCCCTTTCTTCGTCCGTAAATTGTTGAAACTTAGCGTCAAAGCTGTCCCAAACGACATCGAGGTCTGTGCCTTGCGCTGGAATCTTCCGTCCTCTCGCAAAGCCCGATGTGCCGACTTCTCGCTCTTCTTCTCCTTCTTTGTAACCTTATCCGCCGCCGGCGACAACGACTCTTCCGCCGCAGCCGTATCATAGGGATCCGTATCGCCGATCACTTCTCCGTCACGTAGACTGATCGTGCGGGTCGCGTACCTGTCCGCCCACTCCCTATTATGCGTAACCATAACGACCAGACGCTCTTTCGCCACTTCTTTCAACAAATCCAGCACCTGTACTCCGGTTTCGGTATCCAAGGCTCCCGTGGGTTCGTCCGCCAACAGAATATCCGGATTATTTACCAGTGCCCGGGCGATCGCCACGCGCTGCATCTGACCGCCGGACATCTGATTCGGCCGCTTATGGGCCTGATCTCGCAAATCAACCGCATCCAGGGCCTCCAGTGCCCGCCGCCGCCGATCCGTCCGCGATACCCCCGACAGTGTCAGTGCGAGCTCGACATTGGCCAGAATCGACTGATGCGGAATCAAATTATAACTTTGAAAAACAAAACCTATTGAGTGATTGCGATATGTATCCCAGTCCCGATCGCGATAACGCTTCGTCGAAATCCCGTTAATCAGCAGATCACCGCTGTCGTAACGGTCCAGTCCGCCGATCACATTAAGGAGAGTCGTTTTACCGGAGCCGCTCGGCCCCAGCACCGCGACAAATTCATTCGCGCGCAGGGTCAGGCTGACCCCTTTCAGAGCCGTCTGCACCAGATCCCCGGTACAATAGGTCTTACTGATATTCACCAATTGCAACATAATTACTCCTGTTTTTCCGCTTCTTCTTCCGTAAAGCGGGATTCCGCCTCCGCCCTGAACTCGGCATCACTCAACATTTCACCCAAAGATGTAAAGCGCTCCGCCGCATCCGGTGTCCTAATTGCTCGGCTGATCGCCGAGCGCTGTCCGACAAAATGAGCCTCGCGCTTGGCACGGGTCAGCGCCGTATAGAGCAGATCGCGCTTCAGCAACACATAGTGGCTGTCCAGCAATACAATAATTACCGCGGCATATTCGCTGCCCTGCGCCTTATGCACCGTCGAGGCATAGGCCAACTGCAGGTCGGCCGCGTCTTCGCTGTTATAGATAAATGAGGCTCCGTCGAATTTGACGATCATCCCGGAACCGTCCTCATCGGCAAAGCAGTCGCCGACATAGCCGATATCTCCGTTGTTGAGATCGCACGTCTCTCCTCTTGTATTGTTCATCTGGCGATTGCGCGTCTGCATTACCTTATCGCCCGGACGCCACTTCTGTCCGCCCAGCGTGACCTCGGCAGCGCCTTTGCGCGGCGGATTCATCATCTCGCGCAACATATGATTGAGCGCGAAAACTCCCGCCGCCGGTCGCGTCTCCACCCGCCCCTTATCGCCTCGAATCGGCACCAGTACCAACACCTCGTCCAGACCGTATTTTTCGACCAATAGCGGGTACAACTTCCTGATCAGATCCGCCGCTTCCTCGTTATTCGCGGCGGAATGATATTCGCAGTCCGCGCCGAAGCGGATATTCTCGCCGACGCTGATCCGCTCGGCATTGGCCGGGATCAGCGACTCCTCGTCCTGGCGGAAATTCCGAGACAGGTAGACGGTCGGCAAAACTTCGGCACGGAGAATATCCGTCAGCACATTCCCCGCCCCTATCGCCGGTAGCTGGCGCGGATCGCCGACCAGGACAATGCGGGTCCCGGGGCGAATCTCACTCAACAGAAGCGCCGCCAACACGGTATTGATCATCGAAACCTCATCAACGATGACCAGGTCGTATTCGCCGAGTCGGTACTCTTCATCGGCGACCACCGCTTCGTACAGCTTACGGCCCTTCCCCGCCCGCGCGATCCGCTCGAGGCCCGGCAACTCCTGAATGCGCTGCACCTCTAAATTCGTCACTTCCCCCTCCTCGCGGTAGAGCAATTCGGAAGGCGAATCGGGCAGGTTCAAAATACCTAAGGCGCGGTGTATCGTCTGCGCCGGATAGCCGGTCTGATCCGCCATTCGTCGGGCAGCGCGACCGGTCGGTGCGCATAGTAGCACCTGCTCGGGTGCCAGTGCAGCAATGAGTAGCTTAAGTGCGGTGGTTTTGCCGCTACCCGCTCCGCCGGTCAGGATCAGAAAAGGCGACTTATTCAACGTCTCGGCCGCGAAAATCTGCTCCTCACTGGGCTCAACGCCCAAAGAACTCGCCGCCGCGTCGAAATCGGCACGCCACTTAGTTGCGGGTCGACTCTCGACCTCTGCAACGGACAGCTTAATAAGCACATCTGCCAGCGACAACTCAAAGCGTAACATCGAACGTTGATAGCATCTGTCCGGCGGTAAACGGAGCATATATGAGCGGCGGATCAGTAGATCCAGCATCTGCTTAATACCGTTATTGTACGGATCGGGATAGGTTTCGCTTCGCAGGCGCTCGGCCACCGCTCGGGCAAGTAGCCTCTCCGGCACGTAACAATTGCCGTTCTCTTGACTGCGCCGCGTGTGGTAATTGATCGCCGCCGCGATGCGCTTGGGATCCGATTCGGAAATCCCGTTCGCCCGGGCAATGCGATCCGCGGTCGTAAAGCCGACTCCGATGCGCGCTTTCGTCAATTCGTACGGATTTTCGCTGATCACCTGTTGCGGATTGTCAAAGGCGGCGGCAACACGAACCGCCAGGCGCGGCGACACTCCGTAAGGCACCAAATTGCCGATTACCGACCGTAATTTGGACGTTTCATTAAAGGTCGCGCTGATCGCCTCAGCCTTTTTGCTCAGGCCGCGGATTTTCGCCAGCTTTTCCGGATGTTCGGCAATTACTTTGTATGTTTTCTCCCCAAAGCGTTCGACAATCCGCTCGGCGGTCTTTATACCCACGCCCTTGAAGAGACCTGAACTTAAATAGGCGATCATCCCGGCACGATTGTACGGCAGGTTAATCAGAGCGCAATCCGAGCGAAATGTCCAGCCGTACTGGTTGGAGTGCCAGTTCCCATGGTAATCGATCAGATGATTGGACTCGGGCAGATCGGTTCCCGATACTCTGAATTCGGAGATGCGCGCTCCGTCCGGCAGGGTGATTTCCGTTTCACTCTCAACGATCCAGACCGACCAGTCACCGCGTCTGGCCACACACTCCACCGGCCGGCCGCTGACCACTTCGCTGGTCTTGATTGCATATTCGCCCGACGTGCGTTCCGAGTCGGAAAGCATTGTATATACGGACATTTTTACCCCCTTTCGCTAATTATACCAGCTTAGCCCCTACCACAAAGGACGTTAATCTGGTAAATTATGTCCTCGTGAGGAGAATGCAATCTTGACTAGAATTAGATTTTGTAAATCCGTTCCGCCGCTGGCCGGCGCGTTGGCCGTAGTGCTGTTTCTGCTTGCCCTGACCTTCATTGACGGTAATAAGGTCAACCTCGATCCGGGAACCTCGCGTAGGTCCCCGGAAACTTCTTTCCCCATATCTTCCCCGTCCCCGACGGTATCACCTTCGCCAGAACCGACAGCTTCGCCGACGCCGACACCGTCTCCCGCACCTTCCGAACCGTCCGACCCCTCAACGCCTGATGCCAGCGGAGAGAACACGGATCCGTCCGTTGATCCTGTCTCGACAACCGACACCCTTCCGACCTATACCCCAGACCCGATTCTCAGTCTTCCGATCAAGGAACGCTTTGCGGATATCCACACCTATGACAATAAACAATTTGGATGGACGGTTTACCCGCAAATTAATCTGCCGGACAATCCGAATTTCTATAGCTCCGTCTCTCACAGTCCCGACCAAGAAAGTAAACGTCTCTATCTGACTTTCAATCTCGGCTACGACCACGACAACAATACCATCAAGATCCTCGACACGCTCAAGGCAAAAAAGGTTCCGGCGGCCTTTTTTATTGACAACTTCTTCACCAGGCAATACCTTGAGCATTGCCAAAGAATACTCGACGATAACCACATTGTTGCTAACCATACCATCTTACACAACAATCAGGTCGCTTTCTTACAGCAGGGGAACCTTGACAGGGTCATAACCGAAGCAACCCGATTGGACGAGCTTTTCCTGGAGACATACGGTAAACCGATGACTAAAATGATCCGTCCCCCGTCCGGAGAATGGAGTCAACGCCTGCTGGAGGTTTATCGCCGCCTGGGCTATGTCACCATCATGTACAGTGTGGCCTATACCGACTGGGATATTAACAACCAGCCCGACCCCGCTCAATCTCTCGAAGACCTCATGGAACAAATTCATCCCGGAGCAATTATTCTTCTCCACCCGATGGGAAGCACTAATGTGACCATCATGGGCGACTTCATCGACCGTTGCCGTGCGGAAGGATATGAATTCCTGCCGCTGACAGAGATCCCCGGTCTGGTTTACGAGCACTGAGTTAATCCGATGCCGGCATACGCAGCGACAATGGATTGTGCTACAATGAACGACGAAGATTTTGCGAAGGATTGGTGAACGGATGCACTATTATCGCCTCAATATTGCCGGATTGACCCGGTATTTGCCTATCTTGCCGATTTCCCCGGAACTGGCCATTGCCGGCTTCGTTATTTTAGGTGACACGGAACTGGTTTGTGCGGTTGCGCCGCTCCTGGCCGAACAATTGCCTGAGGTCGACTTCCTGCTGACCGCCGAAACCAAAGGTATCCCCCTGATTCAGGAAATGGCGCGTTATATGGATCTGCCGCGTTATATGGTGGCGCGCAAAAGCGTCAAACTCTATATGACCGATCCGATTTCCACACCGGTCAAATCGATTTCCACCGCCGCACGGCAAACGCTCTACCTCGACCGTCACGATGCTGAGCGCATGCGCGGGAAACGCGTGGCAGTTGTCGATGACGTAATCTCGACCGGTGATTCGCTGGACGCCCTTGAGACCCTGGTGCGTCAGGCCGGCGGCGAGGTTGTCGCCCGTGCCTGCATCCTGGCCGAAGGCGACGCAATAGATCGCCCCGACCTCGTCTATCTGCAGGAGTTGCCGCTGATCCCCCTCCCCGTTCAGGTTGTCGACCCGATCGTTGAACTCAGCGTCACGGAGACACTGGAGATCTGACACAAACGACATGTCGACAAATACCCGACAGAATCTACTGACGCACGAAGTCGAGCGCCGGCGCACCTTCGCTATAATCTCGCACCCGGATGCCGGAAAAACGACCATGACCGAGAATCTTCTCCTCTACGGCGGAGCGATTCATCTCGCCGGTAGCGTAAAGTCCCGCAAAGCCGAGCGTCACGCGACCTCGGACTGGATGGAGATTGAGAAGCAGCGCGGAATTTCCGTGACCAGCTCGGTCATGCAGTTCGAGTACGAAGGCAATTGCATCAATATCCTGGACACCCCGGGCCACCAGGACTTCTCCGAAGATACCTACCGCACTCTCCATGCCGCCGACTCGGCCGTCATGCTATTGGACGGGGGCCGCGGCGTCGAGCAGCAGACCATCAAGCTCTTCCACGTCTGTCGCCAGCGCGGCATCCCGATTTTTACCTTTATCAACAAAATGGACCGCGCCGCCAAGAACCCCTTCGATCTGATGGATGAGTTGGAAAAAGTGCTCGGCATCCGTTCCGCGCCGATTAACTGGCCGATCGGAACCCACGGTGATTTCAAGGGTGTATACGATCGGCAAAGGCAGGAAATTGATCTCTTTTCCGCCGGCGCCGGACACCACGGCTCCAAGCAGGCGGAGCTGACCGCCTATCGCCCGGACGACCCGGAACTCCGCAAAGTTCTGGAACAGCACTATATCGACCAGTTGGCCGAGGATATCGAGCTCCTCGACATCGCCGGCGACCCGCTCGACGAAGAACTGGTCGCCGCCGGTCTTCTGACACCGCTCTTCTTCGGCAGCGCCCTGACCAATTTCGGCGTCGAACCTTTCCTGAGGGAATTCCTGCGAATGGCGCCCGCTCCCGCGGCGCGCAAGAGCAACCTGGGGCCGGTCCAGCCCGATGATGAGGCCTTTTCCGGCTTTGTTTTCAAAATTCAGGCCAATATGAACCCGCAGCATCGTGACCGTCTGGCCTTTATCCGCATTTGCTCCGGTGTCTTTCAGCCGGAGATGGATGCCACGCTCACCCGCACCGGACGGCCGGTTCGCCTGGCCCGTCCGCAGCAGATCATGGCACAGGAGCGCGTCTCCGTTACGGCCGCCTATGCCGGCGACATTGTCGGCGTTTTCGATCCGGGCAACTTTCTGATCGGCGACACCATTCACGACGGCAGCCGCGGCGAACTCGCCTTTGAGCCGATCCCGGCCTTCGCGCCGGAGTTCTTCGCGCGGATCGAACCGGTCAACTCGCTGAAGCGCAAGCAATTCCTCCGCGGCATGAACGAACTGGTCGAAGAAGGCACCGCCCAGGTCTTCCGCGAACCCGACGCCGGAACCGGCTCTTTCATCGCCGGAGTTGTCGGCAAGCTGCAGTTCGAAGTACTGGAATACCGTCTGCAAAACGAGTACGGCGTCGACGTACGCCTGACACACCTGCCCTTCCGCGAAGCGCGGTGGGTGCGTTTCGCCCCCGACGCCGCTACAACGGAAGCCGAAAAGTTGAATGTAACCTCCACCACCCTGCTCGTCCTCGACCGCAACTCCGATCCGGTCCTCCTCTTCGAATCACCCTGGGCGCTGGACTGGGCGCTGGAGCGCAACAGAGGCCTGCAACTGCTGGATATCAACGCGGAGTAAGACATGAAAAAACGGGACATCGCCGGAGAAGCCGGCATCAGCATCAGCGAACAGCAAAAACTAACCCTGCCGATCATTCGCGAAATCGACCGGATCTGCCGACGCCATAACCTGACCTACTTTCTCTACTTCGGCTCGTTGCTCGGCGCCGTGCGCCACGGCGGCTTTATTCCTTGGGACGACGACTTCGACATAATGATGCCGCGCGCCGACTACTGGCGTTTCCGCGAAATCGCCGCCGCCGAACTGAAGGAAGACTTCTTCCTTCAAAGCTGTTTCAGCGACCCCCATTGGAACATGCTCAATGTGCCGCTCAAGGTGCGTGACAATAATTCCACCGTCATTGAGGAATTCGGCAAACGCCATCACCACGGTATCTACGTCGATATCTTTCCGGCCGATCCGGTGAGCGATCCGAAGAGTTGGGCCCGCCTTAAAAAACGTTGCAGTCGCATATCTTCTTACTATATGCCGATCAGTCTGCGCCAGGCCAAAAGCCCGCGAATGATACTGCGCGTTTTTCTGCAACTGATTTTTCGCCTCATCCCGCCGCAGTTGACACTACTGTACCTGGAAGGCAAAGCTCTCCGTTTGAGCAGAGCCACCCAGGCAAAGCGGCCGACCCACATCGCCGTCGGTCTCGAAATGGTCGAAAAGGAGATCTATCCCCTGGCACAGATACTCCCGACCGGAACCGCCGGCTTCGACGGTCTCGAACTCGCCGTCCCGGCCGATCCGCCCGCCGTATTGACCGCGCTGTATTCGGAGAACTACATGACTCCCCCGCCCGAGAATGACCGCGGCGGACATTGCCTGTTCTACTCCGATAAGCGTCTGAACTATAATCATCAGCCGCGTCCCTCGATCTGGGAGCGCCTGACGAGAAAACTGCGCCGACGTCGCGCGCTTGAGTTGCCGACCGTTGCCGAAGCCGCCAAAGCAACAGAAAGCCGCTGAAGCGGTACCCCGGACCACCGCAGCGGCTTCCCACGCAATCTGTAATTTTACCGACGTTTCCGCCGCTAAATCGGTAACAACACCGTCGCGACGGCAAAGTAGACAATCAGTCCGATCGCATCGACAATCGTCGTAATCAGCGGTGCCGCCATGATGGCCGGATCGAGCCGTAACTTTTTCGCCACCAAAGGCAGAGTACCGCCGACCAGCTTTGAAAGAATGACAATAGCGGTCAAGGCCAGGCTGACCGTCAGCGCCAACATCCAATTGTGATCGTTGCGCAAACCGATCTGCAGAAAATTAACCGTTCCGAGCACGGCGGACACAAGCAGCGATACTTGAAATTCCTTCCAAAACACCTTCCAGAAATCACGTGTCGAGATCTCATTCAGCGAAAGACCGCGAACAACCAGTGTGCTACTCTGTGAACCGGCATTACCTCCGGTGTCTGTCAGCATCGGCACGAACGAAACTAGAATCGGCATGGCCAAAAACGCTGCTTCGTAACGCTGGAGAATGATCCCGTTAAGGATTCCCGAAAGCATCAGAAAAAGCAGCCATCCTACCCGGTGACGCGCCTGAGTAAAAACCCCGGTGCGCAGATAGGATTCTTCGCTCGGCACGATGGCAGCCATTTTCTCAATATCTTCGGTCGCCTCTTCCTGGATAACGTCAACTACGTCGTCAATCGTGATTATACCGACGAGACGATTCTCATGATCGACAACCGGCAAAGATAGGAGGTCGTACCTACTGAACAAGTGGGCGACTTCCTCCTGGTCGTCATCGGTTCGTGCGCTGATGACATCTGTTTGCATCAGTTCGCCGACTACCTCATCATCCGATGAAGTCAATAGGGTACGCAAAGTGATATATCCTTCGAGAACCCGATCCGGCAAAGTAACATAACCGGTATCGATTACTTCGCAGTGTTCCCCGTAATCGCGAATCCGTTGAATTGCCTCACCTACCGTCATCTCGCTCCGCAGGTGAATCATCTCCGCGGTCATCAGGCTGCCGGCCGAATCCTCTTCATAGCGCAGAAAGTGATTGATGACTTCGCGGCGTCCGCTGCCAACCTGACGCAGGACCCTTTGCACAAAATTAGCCGGCATTTCTTCCAGCAGGTCAA
>JAAZIX010000137.1 GCA_012800655.1 Clostridiaceae bacterium
ACGGCTTCGACTTGGATCGGCATGAGGTTATTCCGCTGGTTAATATCGAAGGAGCGATGATTTTCGGTATTACCGCCGGAGACATTGACGGCGATGGGGAATTGGAACTGATTGTCACATCGGGCGGACATTACACGCGACGCAAGTCGCATGTGTGGGTTTTGAGACGGCGCGACGGTGTTTATCCGTTGGATGAACAGACCCAGTTCGAGACCGGCGGTACGACCGGTTTCCCCACCCTGGCTGACATGTACGGAACCGGACGGCTTGACTTGATTCTACCTTTCTACTCGACGGAAAGCTCACGCGAATTGCCCTTGCGCATATTCCGCAATAACGGACGAGGCGATTTTGACTGGGATAACCCCGAATGTGTGGACTGCCTCGGTTCGATTGCCAGCATGCCGGTCGACCTGAACGGTAACGGCTATCCGGATTTATTTATCTGCTGCCACCGCAATAATCTGGGGCATATAGTGAATTCGCAACTGCTCTACAATTCGCCGAGCGGCCTGGATCGAGAGAATATTCAATATATGCTCGGTTACGGTCCACACGCTTTCAATCTCCTGCAGCCCGGCAATGTTCGAGATAAGAGCATACACGAATACTATACTTCTCCGCCGCTGAGTCTGCCGTCGCCCGCCGATCGTGAAGGCAAATTCACCTGGTACGGTGCGACACCGTTCTCGACGACGCTGGACTTCAGCTTCCGTTATTTATCTTCCGCTCCCGGCGCCGACGCCACCGCAGATGATGTTGATGCCGCGGCTGTTTTGACGGATTGGACGGAATGGCGAAGCGGAACGAAGTCTGTGGATGAGGCAGGTGAGGTAAACGGCGGAACGATTGCCCTAACCGATATTCCCGCCGCCGCTCAGGGGGTACAATTCCGTGCCCGGTTTGGTTCACCGCGTTTTGTCGGCTCGGCCGCATTACGTAAAGCAGAAATATTATAAGGAGTCGTGGTCACGCAAGAAATTTTTCGTACCCATTTGATCAAGGACACCTGCACGTAGATCCATAAGACACAGTTGCTGCCATATCGTCGGCGATTGCACTGAGCGCTCCGACCAATTGAAACAGTACCGCCCTCTCCCGGAACTTGTCGTCGGGAGAGGGCGGTTCGTTTTTTACGGTGAAATTATCGGATCCTTAGGCGCAACTTTTAATCCATCCACGCCGTGATGCCTTCCGCCTCCGCGTTCTCTAATTCTTTAAGGGCGGCTTGCCAACCTGCGGCAGCGATTTCCGGCGCCGGCGGTTCATCCATATGGCGGGAGCCTCCGCAGGCTGCCCGTTGAACATCCAGCTTGCGGGATCCTGAGCGGATGCCGTATTTTTTCAGAATAGGCGGGTACAGGACGCTACAATGGTCGCAGTAAGCGTGGTAGGGTGTAAAATGTTCGCACTCGAGTAGGAACCCCATAGAAGGACAGTAACGCATATCGGATGTCATATATCCCGTCCCGTCTTCATTCAGATGCATCTCCATGACAAAGTCGGCGGCTTCCTCATTAAGCGAATGTTTCCAGTATTCCCAACAACCGAAGAGGCCTTTTTCTTTAACGGCGGCTTCAAGCTTTTCCAGATAGTTTCTGGAGATATACTCCCAATACCTTACTACTTCATCATAATCGACTTTTTCTTCAATCCAACTGAACAACAAGCTGTACGAGGGAATAAATTCTGTACAGGAAATCATTTCTTTGCCTCCTTCCTGACAAAGCGCTGAATACTGGCTCCGGTTTGAGGATCCCAGTTGGAGAACTCCGCTCGCCAAGGCGTGTCTTCACAAATGGTTTCGTGGACCACCGAAGTTGTCCATTCGTAGTTGGGGGCTAACGGGGTGCCCAGCTTCCGGATATGTTCGACTGCCGGACAAACCCGAACCGTGATTGTCAGTTCATCCGGATCCTCAGTGCGCTCAATCGTAACATCTCCGCCTTCGAGATCGTAGATCTTCCGATAATGTTCCTCAAGGGCTATCAGACCGCGTTGCATGAGATCTGCCTTGAGGATGCTGTAATAGTTGCGCGCAAAAAAGCGCAAGTAATCTTTAACTCCTTCTTCGCCGAAATTATCCGACAAATATTGGATAGCTAAGTTCAGCGCGTTATGAAAATCTTTGTGTAGATAGACATTGTCGCTGGCTCTCCGATCCATTCTTAAATGAAGCATAAACCCTCCTTAATACCGGTCAGGATACGATGACCTTTATGCTATTAAATATAGCACACTTTGGTAAGGAGAAAAGGAAGATTTTTGTACCTGAGGGTATGATATTTTGGTAAGATGCCAGTTTTTTTCAGATCCCGTTAGGCGGGGTAAAATAGACTACTGAAGAACAAATTACCCCGGCATTCCGGACTTGTCGTCGGGAGAGGGGGGCTCGTTTTTCTCAGTGAAATTATCGGGTCCTTAGGCACAATTTCTAATCTATCCACGCCGTGATGCCTTCCGCCTCCGCGTTCTCTAATTCTTTAAGGGCGGCTTGCCAACCTGCGGCAGCAATTTCCGGCGCCGGCGGTTCATCCATACGGCGGGAGCTTGCGCAGGTTGCCCGTTGAGCATTCAGCTTGCGGGGCCCTTCCCGGATACCGTATTTTTCCAGAAGAGGCGGGTACAGGACATTGCAATGCTCGCAGTAAGCATGGTATGGTGCAAAATGATCAAACTCGAGGAGGCGTCCCATAGAAGGACAGTAACGCATGTGGGATATCATATATCCCGTTCCGTCTTCATTTAGATGCATCTCCCTGACAAAGTCGGCGGCTTCCTCATTAAGCGTATGTTTCCAGTATTCCCAACAACCGAAAAGACCTTTCTCTTTAATGGCGGCCTCAAGCTTTTTCAAGCCGCTACCAGAGATGTACTCCCAATACCTTACTACTTCGTCATAGTCGACTTTTTCTTCAAGCCAAGTGAACAGCAAGCTGTACGAGGGAATAAATTCTGTGCAGGAAATCATTTCTTTGCCTTCTTTAATCTACCCATGCCGTGATGGCTTCCGCCTCCGCGTTCTCTAATTCTTTAAGGGCGGCTTGCCAGCCTGCGGCAGCAACTTCCGGCGCCGGCGGTTCATCCATATGGAGGGAGATTGCGCAGGCTGCCCGTTGAACATCCAGCGTGCGGGGCGCTGAACGGATGCCGTATTTATCCAGAACAATCGGATAAATGACATCGCAATGCGCGCAGTAATCATGGTGAGGTTCAAAATGATCGTACTCAAGGAGACGCCCCATGGAAGGACAGTAACGCATATCGGACGCCAAATATCCCGTTCCGTCTTCATTTATATGTATCTCCATGACAAAATCAGCGGCCTCCTCGTTAAGCGCCGCTTTCCAGTATTCCCAACAACCGAAGAGGCCTTT
Organism: Clostridiaceae bacterium; assembly: GCA_012800655.1. Lineage (GTDB taxonomy): Bacteria > Bacillota > Clostridia > Saccharofermentanales > Fastidiosipilaceae > JAAZIX01. Next base: position 3,378 of record JAAZIX010000137.1, read on the forward strand.
CTCTTTAACGGCGGCTTCGAGCTTTCCCGTGGAGATTCGACCGAGGTACTCCCAATACCTTACTACTTCATCATAATCGACTTTGTTTTCAAGCCAAGTAAACAATAAGCTGTACGAAGGAATAAATTCTGTGCAGGAGATCATTTCGCGGCCTCCTTCCTGACAAAGTGCTGAATACAGGCTCCGGTTTGAGGATCCCAGTTGGAGAACTCCGCTCGCCAAGGTGTATCTTCACAAATAGTTTCGTGGACCACCGAAGTTATCCATTCGTAGTTGGGGGCTAACGGGGTGCTCAGTTTCCGGATATGCTCGACTGCCGGACAAACCCGAGCCGTGATGCTCAGTTCATCCGGATTCTCGGTGCGCTCAATCGTAACATCGCTGGTTCTCCGATCCATTCTTAAATTAAGCATAAACCCTCCTTAATGCCGGTCAGGATACGATGACCTTTATACCGTCAAATATAGCACACTTAGATGAGGAAAAAGGTAGCTTTTTGTGCCGGCGGGTTATTATATTTTGGTAAAATGCCGGTTTTTTCAGTTTCCGTTAGGCGTAAAGCAGATTGCTGAAGAACAAATTGCTTGATTAATGGACAATTTTACTCCAGCGTTCTGCTTGACAAAAAAAAAGATTTTGATTATATGTAATTGGATTTGAAAAAATCTTTCGCACTTATTGTCAGGGGGGATTACGGATGTTCCGAAGATTTCTTAATTGGTTCAAGAACCTGAAACTTCGCGGAAAAATGCTTTTTGTCCTGCTGGCAGTTCTGATGATCTTTTCTTTGTTTTCGATTTTTATCTTTAACATGATGCTTAATGAGCTTCAAAATATGGTTATAGAAAGCAACCTGTCTACGTTATCATTGATAAACATTGAGATACAGGCAGAGCTGTTTCGCACTGAAAAAGCCACCTATTACTATCTTGGCAACGAGCACATTCGGGCTTATGTTGATAAAAACGCCCAGCCGGAACATAAAACCGCGCTTCAAGCGCAACTGACCCGGAATTTTTTCAAGTCATTGGGAATGCAGTTGATTCCGAATATGACCAGCATCATGATATTGATAGATGCTGATAATTATTGCTATACGCATATATCTTCCGTTACTCCTCCGGAAGAGCAAAAAGCATTGGCATTATATATTTCGCAGAATTATCAGGAAGGATTTGTTTCCAGCTTTATTAATGTTCCGATAAAATCGGATGACAAAGCCGAAGGCCTGTATTTTGTTTTGCCGATATCATCGGAGGAGAAGTTGCAGTGCTGCGGCTACATAGTTGTCGGAATATCCACTAACTTCCTGTCAAACATCCTCGCAAAACACTTTTCTGAACATACCGCGTTGTTCGTCGTTGATAATGATAATCAACCGATATGTCAACTCAGTCAAATGCCCGCAACTGAAGTCAGGGATCTTCGAAGTATCTCCGAAGGACGGGATTGGTCGATTGAAACCGCCTCAACAAAAAAAACCATAATTCTCAGACAGCGGATTTCCGGTGTTCCCTGGACGGCAATTATACAGATTCCCATGGAAAATATTACATTTCAGCTACAACGCTATCAGATGTTGTTTTGGCCCATGGCACTTGGAGTGCTGGCTATATCATATTTATTAGTTAATTATTCTTTCAAGCTCATTAGTCGCCGTTTGTCTGAAATCAGCCATGTATTCTCTGAAATTAAAAAAGGGAATATCGATACTCGTTTCCCGGTCAAATACGGAGATGAGATCAGCCAAATCGGAGAGGAATTTAATCAAATGATTGACCATGTGCAGCATTTGCGAGTAGACGTAGCCGAACAGAAGATGAGGCAGCGGGAAGCGGAATTACGCGCTTTGCAGAGTCAAATAAATCCTCACTTTTTATACAATACATTGGAAAGCATTCGAATGCATGCCCATCTTAACCGGGACCAAATAGCGGTGGAGCAGATTCGTTTGTTATCGGATCTTTTCCGGTATACAACGAGTTTTGATGCGCTAAAAGAAGAGGTGACAGTACGGGAGGAAGTTGCCCACGCCTCAGCTTATCTTACCTTACAACAATTGCGCTTTCCCCAGCGTTTTTCAATAGGCTTCCAGGTCTCGGAGGATGTCTTGTCAGAAAAAATATTAAAAATTGTCTTGCAGCCGATTGTAGAGAATGCTTTTATTCACGGAACTCGCCCCGGATCCAGTATGGGACGCATATTTATTTCCGGTTTTTTCGATAGAGCCGGTAACAGGAATGTTATCTCCGTGCTGGATAACGGTCCGGGGATTCCGGAAGAAAAGCTTTTACTTCTCAATCAGGCAATTCTGAGCAAAAAGGAACCTGCATTTGAGGGCAGTGAAAATGCCTCCATAGGCTTGGTTAATGTTAACGCCCGTCTTAAGCTGCGATACGGAGATGCTTATGGGATACAAATAGACAGCATTGTAGATAAGGGCACGGAAGTTTTAATATTTTTCCCCTCTACGATTGAGAGAGATGCCTTATGATTAGAGTGTTCATAATTGATGATGAAGATATTATCCTGCAAGGATTGATTTCACTTATCGACTGGAACAGTCTGGGATTTGCGACACCGGTACCTTTTACGGATCCGCTTCAGGCCATGCAAGCGGCCTATTCCGATCCTCCGGATTTGATTATTACGGATGTGGAAATGCCGGGAATTGATGGTCTGAGCCTGGCCGAAGATCTGCAAAAACATTGTCCCGATACCATGGTCGCAATACTTTCCGCGTATGATCGTTTTGATTATGTTCGCCGAGCCCTGCATAGCGGAACTATACATTATCTACTCAAGCCCGTTAATCCCGGAGAATTGATTGAACTGCTTCAAACCGTTAAGAACAGGCTTACTCTGAAGAAGGAGGATGCCCAGAAGAGATTGGATCAGGAGCGGGCGTTAGAAGAAGAGCGACGCACAGTTACGGCTCTTGCGCTACAAGATATGCTTTGCAATGATTTGACCACAAAAAAGACTCGCGAATCACAGATTTATCGGGATTTAATACGCGAAAGAGTGTTTTGGGTCGTGTTCATTTATATACCGTATGAGTTGACTAAAGAACGGGAATATCTGCCGCCTTTACAAGATAAGGTTAGAGAGATTATGAACGAGATAGGTCAAAAAATTGTTTCTAAGGCTTTTTTCCATATCAATTTTATGCCGGCAATCGTGCTGGACGCTCCTCCGGATCTGATCAATATCTCTCATATAATTGACAAGTTAGGCATATCATCGGATCAAAAATTGCTTTGGCAGGTTTATCCCATTTGCATTGATGTCAATACTGCTAAACAAGGATTCAATGAAGCCCTCTCTGCTTTCCAACGTTGGATTTTTCTGGGTGATAATCGTAAAACCATTGATCTGGATCTGAACAAATTATTCGATCAATCACAAACGGAAATGAAGCGGATTCTGCCGGAAGGCAGTCCCGAAGATATCAAGGAGGCTATGGGAGGAATTCTACGAAAATTAACTGCCGCTAATGTTGAACGCCCGGCAGTAAGTGATTTTTTCATTGCAATTCTCGAATATGCCGCGAGTCTGGAGACCCTGCACATTGGGGATGAACGATATCAATCACATAGTATTAAAATTCCCACAATGTTTCGCATTTCGGAGTATGCGTTATATGCGGAACAGATTCTTTTAGATATACAAGAAAGTATCCAAAATTCTCTGCAAAATTTCG
>JAAZIX010000138.1 GCA_012800655.1 Clostridiaceae bacterium
CCCAGGTGAAAGCGGTTGACGGGGTGAGCCTGACGGTCGGCCGGGGTGAATTCTTGGTCATTATGGGCAAGAGCGGTAGCGGTAAATCGACTTTGTTGCATCTTCTCGGCGGTCTCGATCGGCCCGATGCGGGTGAAGTGCGGATCAATGACACGGTAATAACTTCCATGAAGGAAGAGCAACTAAGTAAGTTCCGGGCGCGGCATCTGGGCTTTGTTTTTCAGTTCTTTTATCTGTTACCGGAACTTACGGCGGCGGAGAATATCTGCCTGCCTTTGTTGGTTAATCGGTCACAGCAGAATCTCAACGAGCAGGAAATCACGGCTCTCACCGATTTGCTGGGTATAACGGAGCGACTGGAACATCGGCCGGAGCAGTTGTCCGGCGGCGAGCAGCAACGGGTGGCCTTGGCCAGAGCGCTGGCTAACCAGCCGGAAATTATTATGTTGGATGAGCCGACTGGTAACCTGGACAGTCGCAGTACTGAACAAATCATGCGGATGATTGCCGAACTGGTCTCAACCCGCACCCAAACCGTAATTATGGTCACGCATGATCGGGATTGGTGCGATCTGGCCGATCGAGTCCTGTACATGAGAGACGGGCACTTGGTAGATGCGGCGACATACGCCAGCGAACAGGGTGGCCGCCATGCTTAAAAAGATTAATTTTATCAGTCGCGCCAAGCGTCGCTATATCTTGGCGCTATGTCTGGTTTGCTCTTTGGCCGGCAGTCTACTTCTGTTCCGCCTGACCGCAATTGATCGGGATTTAGCCGCAACGCGCGACGCAACCAACGGATCCTGGAATTATGCCTTTGTGAGCCGAGTCGGACTTGATACGCAGTTTATGAACAGCTTGGAGGAACAGGCACGGGAATATGCCGTTCTGGAGACTTTGGAGGTCATGGCGCGGATTCGACCCGGAGCGACGGATTCCGGTGCGGGAATCGAAGGCACCCCTATTCAACTGATTCGTTTGGTCAAGTATGACGCGGCGGCGTTCGCAATGATGAGTCTGACGCCTACGGAGGGAGCCTGGACCGATACCGCCGGCAATATGGCCATCGAAGCACGTATGGCCAATACTGCCCGGGAAGGGGAAAGTTTGCCGGACATGAAGATGACTTGTGAATTGGCCGAGTTGCCCCAAGAAGCGGCGGTAGCGGTGTTGGCCAGTCAAAGCGCCGGTGAATTGGTCTTTGCCAATCGGCTGAGTCTGAATCTTAAAACCGAAGCCGTCTTCAAGGACTTTGCGGCGCAACTGTTCCCCGTCGATTTGGCTGCTTCCGCCAAAAACGCGAAATTCACTCAAGTCGTACACTGGATAGTAACGGCGGCCGATTTTACCCGAGTTCTACAGGCCGTGGACACGAGCCGGAGCTACCATCAACACATTGTTTTAGCGAAAATAAACCGAACCAATGCTTTCCCGGCGCTGGCGGAGAGCTGGCTGGCGGATCGCGGCAGGCTGGTCGCGTCTGACGACTTGTCCGCCCAGGAAAAATGGCAGGCCGGGCGACGGGCTATTCTGATGAATCGCTATCAGCTTTCCGACGAAGAGCTAGATAGCGGGCAAACGGAATTTATCCGCCCCAATGCCCAACCGGAGAATGCGGTCGCCGCACGGAGAATATTTCAGTTAAGCGCGCAGCGGGCTTCTTTCGGTATGATTTTTCTCCTGATCATCCTGGTGGGGGCGCTGCTGTATTACTCCCTCCAGATAGGAAATATCAGCTTGCCGGTATTGCGCAACTTCAAGCTGAGCGGGCTAACCAATTCCAACCTGCGCCGTCTCATTCTCGGCAAAGAAGTCGGACTTTCACTGCTGAGTATATTTGTCGGCTGGTTGCTCGGCTCCGGCATCGCCCTTGTTTCGCCGCTACTTTTCCCGGAGACGGCTAATCTATTTGCCTTTCCCGCTATCGGGATCCAAGTCCTAGTCCTGCTCCTTCTGGCCGCCAGCCAGACATTGCCGTACTTTTTGTATGCTTTGACGAAGCTGGCACGTCCGCCGTTCGCAATGACAGAACAACATGCCGCTTTGCGGGGCTCGCTGGCACCGCAACGTCCGCGTCAGCCGCGCAAAAGCATTCGCTCCGCCGGCTCGGGAGTCCCACGTTCAAAATCCGATCGCGCCTTGGGAAAGTTGCCGACAGGATATGCCGGGCTATTGAGTCGACGAGCCTTCAGCTTTAATCGACGGAGCAAAGGTGGCTATTACTTTGTTTTACTTTTTCTGATTATTTTTGCCACCCTGCTGAGTTTTATGCAGACGGTTCACGCCGCCACCTATTCCGAGCAATTCCGCTCTACCGATTTGAGCATAGGAATACAGAACTCCATCTCGAGATATTCGGAATTATCCATCCCGATGCAAAACAGATCCTTAGTGCCGCCGGAAGCGGTGGAGAAGCTGTTTTTCGATCGGCGCAATGAAATTGAATCCATTTCCGCTCAAAGCGTATATCAAACTCTGTGCTTACCGGACAGTGATTTTGCCTGGGAATATCCGCTGTCCCCCCAGCTTAAAGAGATACTGCAAGTCGGCGCGGACCGGAAGGATAAAAAAGGATGGAATGAGGATCTGTGTAAATCGCTACAGATTCCGTATACCGATAATCTGTCCATATACAGTCTTTCCGGCAGTCCCATGTGGAATTTAGCGCAATGGCGGCCGCAGGTTCAGTATGGGAATTTGGATGAAGCATTATTATCGGATGGTCAGCATGTGGTTTTGTTGACTAATCGGC
>JAAZIX010000139.1 GCA_012800655.1 Clostridiaceae bacterium
ATCTGTCGATTAACTTCGCCACCTCTGCCCTGGGTTATGTTCGTATTCGCCTGTTGTCCGAGGACGGCACGCCTATAGAGGACTTTGATTCCGGGAAACTGTTCGGTGACAGCGTGGATCGCCCGGTAGATTTTCAGGGGAGCCTCGCTACACTGGCAGGGAAGCCGATCCGTTTGGAAATAAGCATGAGCGACGCGGATCTTTATTCGTTCAGGTTCACGCCGGAAGTAAATTTATGCTGATACGCCGACCGGCTGACAAATAGCCGGTCCGGTCATGCTCGTTTCCTGCCTGCTCCGACTAAAATAATCATCGAGACGCTTATCCATTGACCGGGTAAAGGAATACGCATACAATGACTTCCTGATGCATGTGTGAAAATTATACATTGGAACCCCGCAGGGAGAGGTCTATGTCATGCGCGTAACGGGAATAGATATCGGTACCACCTCGATCTGTGCCGTGGTAGTCGAAAGCGAAACCGGGGTCGTGACGGACAGCTTAAATGTCCGTAACGAAGCCCTTTTGTCGGTGTGCAACCCCTGGGAATGCCTGCAGGATCCTGACCTCATTCTGACGCAGGTACGGCATCTGCTTGAGAATTGTATTGAAAAACATGCTCCGATTGCCGGTATCGGCCTGACCGGGCAAATGCACGGCATATTGTATCTGGATCGGAACGGACGGGCGGTCAGTCCGCTCTACACTTGGCAGGACGGTCGGGGAGATCTTCCCTATCGAGATGAGAAATCCTATGCCCAAGCTCTCTCCGATCTGAGCGGACACCATCTGGCGACCGGCTACGGATCGGTGACGCACTACTATAATGTGATAAACGGGCTCGTTCCCGAAGATGCCGTCGTGTTTTGCCCGATCCACGACTATATCGCCCTTTCTCTTGCCGGGCGGGAAACTCCGCTGATTCATGCTTCCGATGCCGCCGGACTGGGCCTGTTCGATTTGCGCAAAGGCGAGTTCGACGTAGCGGTAACCCGTGCCGCGGGGATGTCTCCCGAGATGTTCCCGCAGGTTGCGAAACGGAACATTGTACTGGGGCATACGGCGGCGGGTATACCGGTGGCGATCGCGGTCGGCGACAATCAGGCCAGTTTTGCCGGTTCTGTCGCGACGGACAGGGGCGATATCCTGGTCAATATCGGCACGGGCGGGCAGATCTCCGTCTTTTCGACCGAACCGTCCGCGGGCACCGCACTGGAAACCCGACCGTTCGACGACGGAACCTATCTGCTGGTTGGCTCCTCGTTGTGTGGCGGACGGGCTTTGGCATTGTTGGAAGAATTCTTTCGCAGAATTGTTCGGGCGGCCGGATATGAGTGCGCAGATATGTACCCCCTTATCAACAGCCTGGCGGAAAAATTCGCGGACTTGGACAACGAGTTGAAGATCAACACCGCGTTTTGCGGAACCCGGGAAGACCCGAGCCTCAGAGGGGCTATCACGAACCTCGGCACGGACAACTTCACGCCGGAACATTTCGTAGCCGCGACACTGTGGGGAATAGTGGACGAACTGTATGATAAATATGCCTCCGAGCCGTCGGCGCGGAGTTTGCGATCTGTCGTCGCTTCGGGCAACGGGGTGCGCAAAAACCCCGTCCTGCGCAGAATGCTGGAGATGAAATTCGGCACAACCGTGGAGATCCCCCTGCATCGAGAGGAGGCGTCGTACGGCGCGGCGCTGTTCGCAATGGCCACGATCGGTGTCTACCCGGACCTGGATGCGGCTCGTCGCATCATAAAATATTCGTAATAAATATCGTTTTGTCCAGTATTCTGCCCGAGTAGCGACTAGGGATATCGTGGAACAGCCAAACGCTCGGTAATTTGTTTGAAAAATCTACACCCCAGACTTGCAGAGAATCTTGATTACGAATAAAAGGAAGGACATCCTCTAACCAGAGAGAATCAAGTGTTTGTGTCGCTGAGTCTTAGCTTACCCTGCCCGTCGTGTTTCTACCGGAGGGGGCGGCACCGGCAGGTTCTCGATTTTCTGGAATTGCTCATACAGAGCCTGCTCGTCGATTTGCGGAGACAATCTGCCGCCCAACAGCGGCACCACATCTCCGCCGTCCACGTAGAATGCGGCTATACCGGATTGCGAGGAATACCACACCCTGCGATAAGAGAACGCAATGTTTGGATCCTGTCCCACCGGCAAAATTGACCACTTGGCGACACTGAAATCATGTCGATCCTTATAATTGAGGGCAATGTATGGCGTGTCGGTGATCATTCTTTCAAGAGACGCGTCCAGAGGTTGTCTTTTGAGGGCGACGACATTTTGCCGCGGCAGACGAAGTGCTTGCTCGAATTGACGCAGAGTAGGCAAATATAGGGGATGTGATATCCCGAAGCCGGCTTTATCCGAGTGCGGAGCGACTTCGATTTCATCGGGCAGATCGAACATGCTACAGGTGATAATTTCGTATTCGGCAGGGGGTGCAGGGAGATCACTAAGATGCGAAGCGAAATCAAAGTCCAGCAAATTCGTCTGCTCTTCCGGAAGACTGCTGATCGGAAATTCAAAAACAGCCAGATAGCCTCCGGTCTTTTCTTCCCGTACGCTGATAGTCAGCTGCACAAACGGCTCATCCCCGGACCGCAGATAAAATCTGTTATCGAAAGCATCCGTATCGTAAATTGCCAGCCCCTGTAATGTGAGCGAATTACGCACGCCGGCGTTCGCATACAAAGCCTCGGGCTGAACAACATAGACAGCGTCAGACCATGTCGACCAATTACTCCGGAAAATGGGGCCTTTAATCTCGAAAGCGGACCGGGGCAGATTCGGGAATTCCAGTGTTCCCTTTAGCTTCAAGTCGGCTTTATCTATGCTGAGCTCGTTTACATGCATAGTCGCCTTACCCGACGCCCGAACAGGATCGTCAGTAAATACCCTGCCTTCCAGGCTGGTATGATTCGTCGGAGCTTTCGCGCAGGCGGACAATAAAACACCGGCAACTACCAAGACGCAGGAGAGTACAGCTTTGTAAAAAGAACCGCGCCGCCCTGTTTTTATTTGATTTTTCATCCGAAATGTCCCCCTGTAACCTTAATCTGCCGCAAAGTTTAACTTTAACACCCGCCTTTTGATGCGTGCGGCTCAATTATAGCAGATGCATAATATCATGGTTTTAAGCAAGTAATTGATCGATCATTCAAGTGTTTGGTAGCATTTCATTCAAGTGTTTGGCGCGATCTTACTCAAGCATTTGGTAGCATTACGCTATTCGCCGAGATCCGTAAACGTCAAGCCCTGATTTTTTGCGTTCGTATATTTTTGATATGCCATCAGGAAGCGGTAGAACCATCACCTTAAATTCCGTCTACACCGCTTCAAAATGCTCAGATACGATACTATTCAGTTGTGCCGCTATTTCGGAGAAGTCACAGTTTAAATCTAGCGTTTGCACGCTTATTTTATTGCCGCTCAGCGTATATGTATTGCGAGGTTGCACTTCCTCATCAGTCCCGGCGTACAGCAACATGCCTGAAACCACATGCGGCACTTCCGCGAACTCCGCATCCTTATTCTTTACGTATGCAAAAATCTGATATAGGTGACTTGAATGCAATGTATGTGCTCCGTAGGATTCCACTGTGGCTTGTGAGTAATACTTCGCATCAATTATTAAAACTCTGTTTCCATGAGTCAACATAATGTCACTCTGCATGATAGGCAGCATCGCTCTGTTGCCGCTATCCACAGCCCAAGGGATATAAGATGCGCTGACCGATATTTGTGGAAATTCTTTACGGAAATATTCAAGGATGAATTTTTCATATAAGCGGTGCATATGTTGTTCGTCCAGGAAATCTACCAAGCGGGTAGTTC
>JAAZIX010000140.1 GCA_012800655.1 Clostridiaceae bacterium
CCGGAGCAACCGTATATATTGCCAGCCACTCGTCGCGACCGGATGACCCGGTGGTCGATGAAATTAAGGCCCGCGGCGGCGGGGGAGATGTCCACCTGATTGAACTGCATCAGGAAGATGAAGAATCAATTCGTAACATGGTTGAGACGATCATCGAGGCGGAAGGACGCATCGATGTCTTCGTCAATGCCAGCCGAGTGATGCCGCGCGGCGGACGTGCCTGGTTCCAGAGTGAGGAAGGGCTCGACTGGGCGATTCGCGTTAATGCGGCCGGCTCATTTTACATGAGCGCCCTGGTCGGCGATCAGATGATTCGCCAGCGCTCGGGATCGATCATCAATTTCGGATCCATGATGGGCTTGGTAGGAGTCGAATACCACAATTATGACCGCGCACCGGGAATGAAGCTGGGAGCTTCGGCTCATGACTATGCTCTGAACAAGTCCGGCATAGTCAGCTGGACGCGTCACGCGGCGGCTTATTATGGGCGCTACGGGATCAGGGTGAATTGCATATGCCCGGGCGGTTTGGCAACTACCGACATGAATCCGCGTTTTGTGACGAATTACAATCGGCATACTATGTTGGGCAGCCTGGCTCTCGGCACGGACATTCGCGGTCTGGCGCTTTTCCTGGCATCGGATGCTTCGTCGCATATCACCGGACTGACGATTCCCTTCGACGGCGGCTACACGAATATCTGATAGCGGCGTTTGCCGCAACTTGCCGCCCTCGCGCTCTGCTTGAGTCGCGGGGGCGGTTTTTTGCGATTGGCCATCGATTTTTTCGTACGTGACTAGCGGTGATTTTCGGTCGAAACATGCTCAGAAATACGCTCAGAAATATGCTAATATAGACGGCGTATGAAAATGTACAGAGTAATGTTGGTGGATGATGATCAGGCGATTCGTTTGCGGTTGCGATCCAATGTTGATTGGACGAGTCTGGGGATCGGAGAAATCATAGAAGCCGGAGACGGCATCGAGGCGCTGGAGCTTTTTGAGGAGCACCGCCCGCAAATTATTCTGCTGGATATAAATCTGCCGCATATCAACGGCCTTACGGTTGCTCAGGAAATTCTTGCCAAGGAGACCGATGTAATCATTATCATGATCACCGGCTATAACGAATTTGAGTATGCGCAACGAGCCATACAAATCGGTGTGCATGAACTATTGGCCAAACCGCTTGATATGGATGAGGTACAGCATATATTGGGCGCGGCCTGTACCCGGATTGCGACGGAGCGTAGTAATCAGCAAGAGCGCCTGCGTATGTTGGGAATGATGCAGGATAACCTGAACGTTTTGCAACAGAATTTCGTCCGCAATCTACTCGATGGTCAGGTGAAAGGAGAGACGGCGAAACTGCTTCGCCAACTCTCTTTGGATCTGAGCGGCAATTTCTTTTGCGTGTCGGAAATTATCGCCAATATGAACAATGTGCCCCCGACGGATATAGAACTTATGGCACTGATTATCGGCAATATAGCCAGTGAATTGTTGACAGAAAACGGATTTAAGAACTTTATTCTTTACGACAACTCGCAAAATCTGACAATCCTGTTGAGTTTCAATACGGCGGAAGAAGAACAATACATTGACCGCGTGTTTATGTCCGTGCGGAATAAATATAAGTTTTACTTCGGATATGACTTGGTGGTCGGAATCGGTAGTGTCGTCAAAAGTCTGCGGGAACTGCCGTTCTCACGCAAAGATGCCAAAGAAGCTTTGAATTACCATGTAATATTCGGCCAGAACAATACCGTCAATATCAAAAACGTCGTTAAGTTTGTCGGCCGAACCGCTACACACCCGTCTGCCGAAATAAATGAGATTATCAACTGCTTCAAAGCCGGGGAGCTAAAGACGATGCGTCTGCACCTTGATAATGTAATCGATGAGTTACTCGTCAGTTCCGACAATGCTTTGGCGGCCGTTCGACGGGTTATTATCGAATTGACGGTATTGCTGTTGCAAATCGCTGCCGAGAACGGTGTCGACGAGGAACTCTTTCTGGAGACACCCGACCCCTACAGCCAGATAATGAGCATCGAACTGATTCCCGACCTAAAGCGCTGGTTCTACGAATTATACGGACGCCTTAACGGCTGCATAGCTGAACGCCAGCAAAACCGCATCAGCCGGGTAATATTGTCGGCAACGGAATTTATCGAGGCCAACTTCGACAACAGCAACCTCGGCCTGGATGATATCAGCGAGCATGTCGGTCTGAGTGCGGTTTACTTCAGTAAGCTCTTCCATAAGCACACGGGCACCGGCATCAGTCAGTACGTCAATGATCGCCGCATCGAAAAAGCCAAGGCACTACTACGCTCGACTAATATGCGTATCTTTGAAGTTGCCGAAGCCGTCGGTTTTAACAACCCGCGCTATTTCAACTATGTGTTCAAAAAAACGCTGGGCATGTCGCCGAATGTCTGGCGCACGATGCGCGACTAGGCGTGTCATTGACCGCCCGTCGTCGGTATACCACTCTACGATTTGTTAGGATACGGATGCTCAGTTATGCCTCCAAATAAACTTCCGTGATCCTGGGTGTTCCGATATTATTGATTGCGCCGATCGCCAGTCTATATTGCACGTAGCGCCCGGTCAAATTTGTTACACTGTCGCCGTTTTCATAGTAAGACTGATCGGTTCCGTCCGGGCCGACAAAGCCTGTGTTTTCCAACTCTGTCAAAGAGTCAGCCGCTCGCAGGGTTGCGTGTACCCAGGTTTTGCGAGGAACATCGGCAACCCAGCCAATCTTTGTAATTTGTTCCCCCTCCGCCAATTCTACAGGCGGCGAGATATAGTATTCCTCCGGTCCGCGATCGTACTGATTTCCAATATCCACTCCCACCATATCGTGCGGTCCCAGGCAAGGGAGATAGGAACGTCGCTCTTCCGAAAAACCCTCCGGTCCGTTCCACCAAATTGCAACCTCAGTGCGATGGCTTCCGTAAGCACGGTGTCCCGCTACAATCAGGTCCACGTATCCGTCTTCGTTTAAATCGCAGGCCAAAGAGGCGGACGATGAATGTGAGAAGATGCGTTTGCGATTGGTCACCGAGAAATTACCTTTGTCGTTCCAGTAGATAAAGCTGTTCACATCCCGTTCACGGCTATTGAAATAGGACGAGACAAAAATGTCCAGGTAGCCGTCATTGTTCAGGTCGGCAATAGTGATATTATTGCACTGGTAGGACGGCAACTCACAGCATCGGGACACGGAGTATCCGTTCGGGCCGCCCCAGAATATTACGACCGAACCGGAGTGCCCGACGTTACGCAAGGTACTTGCTCTCGTTCCGAAAACCAAATCCAGATAACCATTATTGTTAAGGTCGGCAGCGCGTACGGTCAACGCTTTTTCGATCGGTAATTTCTGAGAGCGTTCAATGGAATAACCTTCCGGACCGCCCCAAAAGATCAATGAGTAGCTTTTTGCGCTGACCGGTACGACGAAGTCCAGCCAACCGTTACCATTCAGATCCGCCAGACAGCCCCAGAGTAGGCTGTATGAATCCTCATCTCCGGGAGCAAGCTCGATCGTTTGTGTGTTGTCCAAGCTATATCCGTTTTCACTGCCGTAAAAGACCGTAAACATGTTACGATTATACTTGGTTCGGCCGGCGGAGGAGGTGAAAATAATGTCCAGATAGCCGTCGCGGTTCACATCACCGACTTGCGCGCCCCATGATAAATGTGAAGGAACGGCTGTCCGTCGGGCGGGATCCAATCCGGTTGCGCTTCCGTGATAAATATAGGACGGCGGAAGCAAAAACCTCTGATCCTCACCATCGTTAATTAATAGAACATCTACGAAACCGTCGTCATCGAAATCGGCCGGGAGAATAGAACCGGGTGAGTGTCCGGGCAGTTCAACTCGTCGCTCGGGATCCCAACCGTCCGCGTCACCGGTAAAAATGTAAGCCGGCACATGTCCGTAGGTATCACTCTCCATACGATTAACAAAGATCAGTTCCGGGAGTCCATTGGTTGTGCGGGCGGCATGAACGGCAGTGGCGTCATGTGTAACAAAACGCCGCGGCTCCGAGGCCAAACCACTCGCGTCACTGGCGAATAACAATGATTCGCTGGTATATTTTGTCTGTCCGCGGCCCTGACATACCGCGACATCCCCGTAGCCGTTACCGTTGACATCGCAAATCAGCACATCCCGGGGATTAGAGACTTCACGAATAATTGCTTCATCCAAAGAGAGGTTGTCTTTATCGGTGTCGCCGGGAAGGA
>JAAZIX010000141.1 GCA_012800655.1 Clostridiaceae bacterium
ACACCGGCACCGCCGCCTAAGTTGGTCAACACCATGATCGGCAAAACAGCGCCCACCGCCCGGTAAAAATCCGTGAGAGTCGCCGCTCCACATGAACCGGCCCAATTACTCGGATAGGGAATATATAATTCCGAACCGGCCTCCCGGCAAAGGCGAGCCAGTTCAAGATTCTTCCCAAGACCCCAGGCAAAACCGGAGTTGATGACCAGCACGCGACCTCTCACTTCCCGCAGAACAAATATATTCAGTTCGGCAATCTCGCTCTCGGTTAGGATCGACAACAAGCTATCTCCGGGAGTAATCAGCAGCGCTTGTACTCCGCTTTCTATGTAAAGATCGATCATGCCGCGTAACGCCTGCCAATCTATGGCACCGTCTTTAAGAAAGGGCGTACTGATCGACGGTACCGGCCCGATCATACGTTCTCTAATCCGCTCAATGTCTGATTTTTTTTCTTTTCCCATCTGATCACCTCAAATATAATTTCGGTTGCTACCCCCACATGTGAGCACGGTTCGTCTTATAAAGCCGACTTTGCCGACTCCGCGATTTTATTCTAAGCAGAGCATTTTCCTGTTTCAAGCACCCTTCGCCAAAATACCACTATATCGGACATACAGACAATATTTCGGTATGCGCAATGTTCGGACAAGCCGGCTTTATAGCACACTTTATAGCACCAACTTTATAGCGCAATTGACGGAAATCCGGACGAAGCCTATAATTTCAAGACGTGGGCCCCTGGTACGAGGAAATCTCAAATGCGGGTGTAGTTCAATGGCAGAACATCAGCTTCCCAAGCTGAATACGGGGGTTCGATTCCCCTCACCCGCTCCATTTTCATACGGGAGGGCACATTATCATGCGCACAGAGGAACTTAAACAAACTTACGAGTACACAACAGATCTCACCAATGTTGTCGGAATTAAGGACTATACCTTCAACTCCGGTTATGCCCGGGGCATGCGCGCCCTGGAGCTTTACAATGGCAACGGACTGCGGTTGACAATTCTGCCCGATCGCTGTCTCGATATTCCTTGGATCTCCTATAAGGATTGCAATATCGGTTATCTCTCGCGCGCCGAGGTGCGCGCACCGTGGTACTTCGAACCGCATGGCAACGACGGATTCCTTCGCCAGTTCTTCGGTGGCTTTATCACCACTTGCGGCGTGAATCATGCCGGTAATGCGACGACGGTAGACGGTCACGATTTCCCGTTGCACGGATGGATCAGCAACCTCCCGGCCGACGAGGTCTGCGCTTATGTTGACAAAGAAGGATCCGAACTAGAACTTGTCGTGCGCGGCACCGTAGTTCAGTCACAGGCTCTGCGTGAACGCATGGTTCTGAACCGCGAATGGCGAGTAAGTACGGAAACGGGGAAAATCCGGCTTCGTGATGAAATTGAAAATATGGGCGTAAATGCGGAACCCTTAAAGATGCTCTACCATACGAACTTCGGCTGGCCTCTGCTGGATGCCGGGGCGGAAGTGTGGACAAACGCGGAGCTTTTAGTACCGCGAACGGCGGAGTCGGAGGCGGAGATGCACTACTATAACCGCATCGACGGGCCGTTGCCCGGGCGCCCGGAGGCGAATTTTGCCCTGCATGGGGAGTCGGAAATAGGCTGGGCGGCGCTGTACAATCCCCGCCTGGGAATGGCGGCCGTGATTCGACACCGTCGCGATCAACTGCCGGAAATGAACCAGTGGAAAAAGCTGTCGAGCGGTGACTATGTTCTGGGTCTGGAACCGCTCTGCGGCGGAGTCTTCACTAAGCGACATCCGCTACGCTATCTGGAAGTCGGCGAGACCGCGGTTTTTGAGCTTGAGTTTGAGTTTACCGATTCCGCGGAGCAGATCGAAAAGTTGCGGCAAATGGACGCGGAACAGGCAAAAAATTTCTCACCTGTTCAATAAGCAGTACTAGCGAGATTGCCTTTGCGACCACTTAAGCGAACGGCCAATGAGTGCCGTTTGAAAGCTTGGCTATTTATTGTTATACTTTCTGTTGAGACGTGAATGTTTGCGTCAACAGCAATTCACTTTTGGAGGTGCACATGACATATAATAACGAAAATCAACCGGATCAGAATGTTGCTCAGCAGCCTGAATCCGCACCGCAACCGGCGCCCGTTTACCAACAGCCGGCACCCGAGGCCGTTCAACCGGCACCTGTCGCCGCAGCACCCGCCGCGCCCGTCGCAGCGCCGCAACCGAAAAAGGTTCGCACCGGCGAAATGCCCGTATTCCCTTCCCTGGGACGTTTCTTTGGGCGTTTCTTCAGCTCCAATCCCGGTAGTGCCAGTGCTGTAAAGATGGATTTCTGGAGTTGCCTTGTCCTGATTCTGCTCAACGCGATTCTCGGACCGCTCGGTGTAGCTTTCGGTCTTACCGGTGGTAAAGAGGGACTCGGCATTGCCTACGGATGGTCGATCCTCGGCTTCCTGATTCTGCAGGCGGCTCTGGCTCTGCTTGTCTTCATCATGAAGATATTCAATCCGAAGGGCAACAAGCGCTTCGGTAGCATCCCGCAAGTAATGGCCGTCACGACCTGGCCGGTCACTCTTTTCAGCATTGTGGGAACTATCCTCAGCCTGTTCTGGCCCGTCGGTCTGCAAGTTTCCCTGTATGCCTCGATGGTTCTCTTCTTTGTCATGCTCAACAGCGCTCTCAGAGAAGAAAGAGAGGACAAACGCCTCAACTTCTGGATCTACCTGCTTGTGGTCCTGGTCTTCCTAGTCCTCATCATCTATCTCTTCGAGTCCTGGATTACCCCGAAGATCGTTGCCCACATGTTTGGCCGTCGCGTTGCGTAAAGTAAGTACTGTCAATATCTAAACACATGACCGCCGCCGTCATGGTGGCGGTTTTGTTTCGCTACGTGCGGAAACTCACCCCCGATAAAATCACAAAACAAATTACGAAAACTCAACTCAAACAGTAATTCGACTGTATTTTGGCGCCGAAATACGGTATTCTTATAGAGTCGCCGATGAGGGTGGCTAATACGAAATTTAAATGAGGAGGCACGACAAATATGCCGTCATCAGAAATAACCTTAGAAGCGCTGGCCAAGCGGCGCCGGGAAGAGGAAGCCGCCCAACAGGCCGCGGCTGCCGATACCGCCCCGCAGTTCACCGACGGAGCCGGCACACAGTCAACCGTTGACGCGGCCTTTGCCGCGACCGAAGAAGCGGCGGCTTCACTGACCGCCGCAGCTACCCGCACCGCCGCCGAAATCGCGGCCGAACCGGGAGTCGTAGTGCCCGCATCCGACACGGTAGCGGTACCGAACGTCCCTTCTGTCACTTCCGCGGCTCTGGTCTCCCGCAGTGATTCACAGCCGTCCGAACTCAGTGAGGATGACCGTAGACGGGTCGAGGAAATCAAATCGACTATCGATATGCTGGACTCCAACTCCACCATGCAGTTCGGCGTCGGCGCCCAACGCAACCTGGCTAATTTCTCCGAAGCGATCCTCAATCAGGTTAAAGTCAAGGACGCGGGCGAAGTCGGCGAGGCAATGAATAACTTGCTTGCCAATGTCAACAGTCTCGGAATCGATAAGTTCAATGACCGGACCTTCCGCAAACGCGGCCTCTTCCGCCGTTCTTCGGCAGCAATCAAGAAATTTATGGGCCGCTACGAGTCAGTTGAAACCCAGATCCAGCGCATTCAGGATCAGCTCGACGGAGCACGGGTCGGCCTGATCAGAGATATCGGTATGTATGACTCGCTTTATCAGAAGAATCTCGATTATTTCAATGAATTGCAGCTTTATATCATCGCCGGCGAGGAAAAAATCGCCGAACTGCGCAATGTCACCATCCCGAATCTGCGCCGCCAGGTCCAGGAAGATCCGGATCCGATGAACGTCCAGCTGGTCAATGACTTCGAGGAGGCGGTTGACCGCTTTGAGAAAAAAGTACACGACCTGCGTATCAGCCGGACGATGGCCATTCAGACCGCGCCCCAGATTCGCCTGATCCAGAACAATGACAAGCTCTTGGTCGACAAAATCCAGACCGCGATTCTCAACGTGATTCCGCTCTGGAAAAGTCAGATCGTCATGGCCC
>JAAZIX010000142.1 GCA_012800655.1 Clostridiaceae bacterium
TCTATTGCACTTTTCCCGCTTTTAACCCATGCATCCAATTCTGATTTTTTAAACTTCCACAGCTTTCCTATTTTATGAGCAGGAATTCCATTATCTTTACGAATCCAGTTTCTGATAGTATCTTTATTTACACTCAAGTAATCTGCTGCTTCTTCAAGATTAATCCATTTATCATTATTCTCAATACTCATATCAAATCTCCTCTATATACTCAGGGGTTGCATTCCATAAAATCATACCATATCTTTATGTCTTTTTCAAGGCGTTAATATGAATTGATATGAATTGATATGAATTCAAAAACCGATATAATCACTTTATCCACTCAACCCTACACAAAATCATCTTGTCAACTCAACACTGCCCATTTTCAACCTGTCAACTCAACCCTCGTTTTCTCCAAAGCAGCACCCCTGCAAAATGAAAAAATCCGAGAGCCGGAAGAACACCTCCAACTCTCGGAAATCCTTTATTTTCAAGCCTTTTTCGGTATTCAGTTCTGTACTTTTGACAGCAATACTACGCACTCGACATGCGTTGTGTGCGGGAACATGTCGACCGGCTGAATTTCCCTGATTCGCCAACGCGGAGCGAGAAGCGCGATATCGCGGGCGAGCGTGGCCGGGTTGCAGGAGACGTAGATCAGGCGCTCCGGAGCGCGCGAAACTAGTGTAACGGCGTTGAGAGTATCAATAAGTTGCTGCTCGAGTCCGCTACGCGGCGGGTCAACGATCACCGCCGACACTGCCAGCCCCTCGGCTACATGGGCGGACAGCCAGGTGCCGGCATCGCCGATGTGAAATTCCGTACAATCCGCCAATCCATTACGCTCGGCATTAGCCCGAGCATCCGCGATACTAACCGCGACATTGTCCACGCCGATGACATAAGGCCTATTCTTCTCGAAAAGACCGGCTTTGCCATTATTGCAGCGGGTGTCAGCTTTACCGCTCTCTACGACAACATCGCCGCTGCCATTATTTCCGACAAAGTTGGCCGCCACCTGCAAAGCAATAGCCCCGGTTCCGCAGTAGAGGTCAACGACAACCGATTCCGTCTGCCCGGCACTTGCTACTCGGGGATCGCCGCTATTCCGCGTCTGCTCACTGTCCATGAGCAGGCGAAGAACTTGGTTGTAGAGAACGGCGGTCTGACGCGGATTTACTTGAAAAAAGGCCCCGGGTGAGAGACGATAACGCATACCGTTGATAATTTCTTCAATGTACGGGTCGCCGCCTAAGACACGCGTTTCGCGACCGAGAACAACGTTGTTACGTTTGGGGTGAAGATTGACCCCGAAGCAACGCAGCTTCAGACGAGAGTTTGCCTCCGCGCCAAAGTCCGCGACGGCGGACTCCAGTCGCTCGAACCATCCGTCGAGCGGCGGAACTTCGTTGCCTTGCACAACGATGATTAGCATCACATCGCCGGTGTTGGCACCGCAACGCACCATGAGGTGGCGAATCAAACCGCTCTGTCGCTCCTCATCCCACGGCTTCATGCCGGAGGAGCGGATCAACTCAAGCACAACTTCACGCAAATGATTGGCAACGGGTTGCTGCACATCGCAGACGTTAGCCGGGACAATTTCGCGACTGTTGCGACGGTAAAAGCCCATGTGCGGGTGTCCGGCGCTGCCGCCGACGGGGAATTGAACCTTGGTACGATAACCGTACGGCTCATCCATACCGATAATCGGGCGCAGACAAAGGGTATCCGCATTTAAGTCGATTCCCGCGACATTTTTGAAAGTATTACAGAGATGTTGCTCTTTCCAACGAAGCTGGGCGGGATAAGAGAAGTGGCGCAATTGACAGCCCCCGCACTCGGGGAAAACCGGGCAAGTGGGCGAGATCCGTTCCGGTGACGGATGAATGATGCGCGTCAGACGAGCGACATTGTAGTTGCTTCGCTGTTTGTACAGCTCCGCTTCGACGATTTCGCCTGGCAGAGCGCCGTCAACAAAGAAAACCCGCTCGCCGGCTTCGGCTTGTCCGATGCCCTGGCCGCGGAGTGTCAGATCGCGAATGTTCAGAATCGCTTTATCCATATGTCAATAATACTACAAATTCACCCGGTTACTTACATCGTCATCGACAAAATTTGTAGCGTCACCGCTTCGGTAGCGGTGCCTGCACAAGTTACAGGATTGCCGCGGCCTCGGGCACGGGAGCGAGATTTGCGGAAGAACGCAACCCGGCAACCGCCGCGACCGCCATCTATTGCGTCGGTAACGTATAATAGGCGCCATGGATTCGAGAGAGACCACAAATTTCAACGACCCCGCCGAGTCGGAGGTTGCCGCCGCCCGCCGCGGTCTTTTTCTGCACCCGCTCCGACCAGATAATCAAGGTCGTGATTGCCCGCCTGCGTCTGCGCGGCGATAGGTGGATTCATAATATAACCCGCCCGTAGCTTTGCAGTGCGCAGGGCTAAGGTGGTACAATTCATAGACTATGGACGAAAAGGGATCGCAAAATATCGATCTGACTGAACACGGTGAAAGTCCGGTGCCTGAGCGCCGTCGGCGTCGCCGCCGCGATGTGTCGCCGCTCGCGCTGGGCGCCGAGCCTGTGTTGGGTGCCGAGTCTGTGCTGGGTGCCGAGTCTGTGCTGGGCGCCGAGCCTGTATTGGGCGCTGAGCCTGCGTCGAGTGCCAATCCTGAGTCAAGCGCTGAGCATACGCAACGCGTCGAGCCTGTACCGCGCCGTCATCCGCGACGGCAGGTAGGGACAATGCGCAGTGTACCTATCCCTGCAGACGAAGTCGCGGAGTCCGGGCATTTACCTGAAGAAGAAGGTCGGACAACGCGCTTTTCACCCTATGATCTGGTACATCGCGATGTTGCCGTTCACAGTAGAGACACGCACCGCGTAGATCCATTCGGGTTGCCAACCGAAATCCCCGGAGAACCAGCCACATACGGTACACCCGGAGCATATGCTCCGCCCGTTACCTCTCCCTATCTGCCGCCCCAGACCGTTCGACCCGGAAACGGCTTCATCTTGCCGCCGCCCCCGCCGCCCACTCCGCTGACCCCCGAAGTTCACGACGCCGTCGAGCAACACCTTTACAATAATTACAATTTACTCCGCAAAAATTTGAGCGGACGTCCGCAATATACTTCCTATGACCGACGTTTTTCCCAAGTTGTGGGTCGCACGTTCGGCCGCATAATCCGCACCACACTCGTTCTGATTTTAGCCGTCGTACTACTGGTTGCCGGCTTCGGCGTGGGAATGATCTACGGCTACGTCCGTTCAACGGAGCCGATCCCGGCCAACCTGATGACTTCGGGCGTCGAGACGTCCCTGGTCTACGACAGCGAAGGGAATCTGCTTTCGCGCCAGACCGGAACAATGAACATCGACCGTCAAAATATTGCCTATGCCGACATTGCCGACACTTATGTGGCCAAGGCCTTTATCGCGATTGAGGATGAGCGTTTCTACGACCATATCGGTATCGACCCGAAGCGCATCGCCAGCGCGTTGGTGTCCGCCGTTATAAACAGCGGCTCGCCGACGCACGGCGGATCGACTATTGTGCAGCAGACCATCAAGCTAATCACCGGGAACGATCGGCGCTCGAGCCAGCGCAAAGTCCAGGAGTGGTATAGGGCAATAATGTTGAACGAACAGCTTTCTAAGAATACAATCATGGAGTATTACCTGAACCTGGTGCCGATGGGGAACAACTTTGTCGGGATAGAGACGGCGGCTCAGGGTTATTTCGGCAAGCACGCGAAGGATCTGACGTTGCCGGAATGCGCGCTGCTGGCCGGGATTCCGCGGGCGCCTTCGTTCTTTAATCCCAAGACCGAGGTCGGCCGCCGCAACGCTCTCCGCCGCCAACGAATTGTGCTCGGCAAGATGGCGCAACTCGGCATGATCACCAAAAAAGAATATGACGACGCCATGAACACGGACCTCGAGTTCGTTTTCGACAGCATGCTGACCGCCGGGGCACATATAAACTCGTATTTTGTGGAGTATGCGCTGAAGGAGGTCGTGAGCGATCTCGAAGCTGCGGGTATTTCCCGCGTGATGGCGCGCCAAATGGTGAGTAGCGGAGGGCTGAAGATTTATACCACGATGGAGCCGACCGTGCAGAGCTCGATTGATACGGTCTTTCGCGATGTGGGGAATTTCGCGAGGCGGCCGGAGCGCTATTTCGACGCGCCGGAGCAGCCCGAAGGCGGCATGGTGATCATCAACAACGAGACCGGAGCGATTGCCGGGATCGGCGGCGGAGTGGGACCGAAGCGCGCCAATCTCGTGCTGAGTCGCGGGACGGATATCGCGCGGCAGCCCGGTTCGTCGATCAAACCGCTGGCGGTGTATGGGCCGGCGCTTGAGCTGGGGCTGATGACCGGAGCGTCGATGCTCCTGGACGACGAATCGCGCCTGGATCCCGACAACCCTAACAAGATCTGGCCGACGAACAGCTATAAAAATCCGCCGTATCTGGGCCTGCTGAACGTCCGCTTTGCGCTAAAAGTCTCGGCCAACGTGCCGGCGGTCAAGACAATGGCCACGGTCGGCGTCGAGACCGGCAAGTACTATTTGTATCGTCTCGGCATCGATCGCCGCAAAGATCAGGTGCAGCTTGCTTTGGCGATGGGCTCGCCGCAGCGGGGAATGTCGCCGCTGGAGATGGCTGCCGCCTACGCCACCTTTCCCAGCAACGGCGTCTTCCGCAAGCCGTACAGCTATACAAGAGTGGAAGACCGCAAAGGGCGGGTTATTTTGGAGAAAGATCCGCAACCGACTCAGGTGTTTAAGCCCTCGACCGCCTATATGATGACGAGCATCTTGGAGGAGGCCGTCCGGGGAGTGAACGCCTTCTGGGCTTACGGCTCGTGTGTCGCCTACGGCCCCGTGAAGAACGCCGCCGGCCAGACTATTCCGACCGCCGCCAAGACGGGAACGACTCAAGACAAGATGGACAAGTGGCTCTGCGCCTACACCCCGTACTATACCGGGGCGGTATGGCTGGGCTTTGACAATAGAATTAAGAGGACGCCGGTTCACGAGGAGAACGAAGATCAGACCAAGCACGTCTGGTTTCAGGTTATGAATCGGGTGCACGCCGAGCTGGAGCCCAAGGAATTTGTGCGGCCGCCGAACATTGTTGAGGTTAAGGTCTGCGCGGAATCAGGGCAGCTGCCCGGACCGGATTGTCCGGAGTTCGGGATCTATACCGAGTATTTCCCCGAGGATTCGCCCTTGCTACCGCAGGAGATTTGTCATGTGCATAACGAGTTGGCGCCGACGCCCACTCTGCCGACGGAAGTGACGGAGACGGATCCCAGTGCTCAGCCAACGGGATTCCCCGTGCAGCCGACTGCAAAACCGACTAAGACACCAACGGCTCAGCCGACTAAGACACCGACGGCTCAGCCAACCAAGACACCGACCGCAAAACCTACCGGAACACCGACCGCTCAACCGACGAAAATGCCGACGGCCCAGCCGACCAAGACCCCGGGTAAGCCGACAGCAAAACCTACCAAGGGCCCGGACGGAGCGGACTCCGGCTAAGGCTGCGGTGCAGCACAACGGGAATTGCCCTGCCCCTGTACGCGTGGCGAGACAAATTTCGGCTAGGCATCGAATAACCCGACAGGAGCTCGGTTCTTTGCGAACCGTACCCGGATTTCGCTTTAACCCCAGCACGGTGCTCCGCCTCCGGATGCTCTTGTGGTTTTAGTTAAAAAAGCCGGAACAACCGGTTTTAGGAGGGTATAGACATGATAATTGATCACATTGCGAATCGTGCGGTTTACGCGGAGTTGGATTCCAACGTTAAGGTGGCACTGGAGTTTCTGAGTGCGACCGATTTCACAGAGCTGGAGTCCGGACGCCATGAGCTGCCGGAGGCGAACGGGTACTTTATGGTGCAGCGGTATGAAACGCGGGCGGCGGATCAGGCGGCTTACGAATCGCATCGGCGTTTTATCGACATTCAATACGTCGCTTGCGGCCGCGAGAGGATTCTTTGGCGGCCGATTTCCGAGCTGAAGGTCACGCACGAGTACGATGAAGCCGGCGACTATGCGCTCTATGTGTCGGAAGAGGTTGGTGAGCATGCCGAGTTGGCTATGGCGCCGGGGTACTTCGCGATTTTCTACCCCGAGGACGGGCACGCCCCCGGACTGAATCCTTCCGTCGGTCAAGTCGTAGGTTCGACCGGTGCTGAGTCTATGCTCAAGATTGTGGTCAAGCTACCGGTTCGTTAATATATTTCCCGACGTATATTCCTAAGGTATTGGGCGAGATGTCGGGCGTTTGCGGCATGAAAGCCGGAACCGCCCGTCACATAGGGCTGTGCTGTAAACCGTAATTTTAATTACGGCTACTTACGGCGTAGATGTACTTGCGGCTTAGTTCCAGCTATCTTTTCAGACGGCGAGGCTGTGGCTGTTGCTTCAGGCGGCGTAGCGATAGCTGTTGCTTCGGGAAGCACGGCCGCAGGCGCTGTTTCGGGTGGCACGACGGCATTCGGTGCTTTGCCGTTGCATCTTTTGGACATAGGACAGCTCGCACAGGCGTAACTGCTACAGGCATTTTTCCCATGCCTGCGCTTTCGCATCATGCTGACAATTATTAAAACCACGAGCAAGACAAGCCCGAGGCTGATCAGTAATGTCGCTAAATTTTCAATTACCCAATTCCACATTTCTTCCGTTCTTTACCGTCCAGCTTCAATCGGGGCATCTTAGGCCCACCCTCGTATCTATTAAGGTGTACTCTCCACACCGCTTCTGCTAGCACTTGCTAACAACCTGTAAAAATTCTATTCGCGCGCTCCCAAAAAGTCAAGAACGCCATGCTACGGTCTCTATTTCTCACACTCCGCAATCCTCCCTATACGCCTTTTTTCTGTCTCCCGCTCTTTAGCCCAAAAAATCAATCTCGATACCCTGCTCACGTGCTGGGATGGAAAAAGCGGACGGAAAAGTTCGATAAACTCGTTCTGGTACCCTGAGACATCCATCCAGTAGTCTCTACGTACTCAACCGGAAGTCCCACTCCGCCCGAAAAGCCAGCTTCGACACCCTCTTCACGTGCCGGGATTGAAAAACTGGCTAAGATTTACTGGTACGCTCGTTTTTAAGGGTTTATTGCATTTGGAAAGTGTGTTTTTAGATACTACTTGCGTGTCATAATTGAAAAATTGGCCAGAAACGAGGGAAAGAGATAAAAATCAGGGATGTAGGTCGGGGGCTATGGTGAAGCTCAGCGGTTAGAGGGTTGAATATGAGACTAGGCACGTAAAACAGGAACTAAGGGGCTCGGACAGGAATCAGGGGTACAGATTTAAGGGCAAGTGCACCGATCAAAAATCAGGTGTACAGGTCAAAAGGCAGGCATGGTAGTAACGTATACGTAGACAGGCCGAAGGAGCGTTGTTGCCCTAACGCTATGTCGATAGAACTGGAATGCCCTGATAGTTACGTCCGCTGAACGAGCCCACAGAAGCACCGCCCCACCCAACACCGACGGAGCCGTCGCGTCCACTGCTAGTTCTATCGACGAAACGTAGCCACCTCCTCGCTCTTGCCTCCTGCGCCGCGCTCCATTTCCACCGCCAGTCCACGAATCCCCAGAACGATGGACCCTGAAACAATCGCAGCACCAGCGGATAGGAGTAGCGCACCTGTCGCTCGCGCATATCTAGCACCGCCGCATAACGATCCCGATCGTCCACTACCTCCGGTTCAATCGGCGGCTCAACAATCAGCTCCTGAATCCGCAACCGCATCTGCCAAAATCGCGGTATTCGAATCCGCAACCGCTTCCCCAACACCTGTGAAAATAAGTACAACGCAAACTGCTCAAAATCCGACGGGTCCGACATCTGACTCGTATACATATTCACGCACTCAAAGCCCAGAGAGGCAAACTCCATCTGCCGTCGCACGTCCTTCATCTGTGCTTCGGCACTGGCATGATGCGTCAGGCTGTTGTACTCTATCACAACTTTATACTTCTCCAACGCAAAGTCCGCAAAGCGCTCCACCGGCTCTGCACCTCGCCGCGTGCTCTTTGCTCTAAACACAAACCGTCGATTGAACCTCAACGTCCGCAAGCCCATCCCGCCCAACGCATTCGGCAACGACAGCGCCATAAATACCAGCGCCTCACGCGGCGAATTGCAGCCCTCTTTAGCATACTTCAACGCCCGCAACGCCTTCCTCCGTCCCCGCATACCCTTGAGCGCCCGCGCACAATCCCGCAACTTCCGCGGCGTCGTCAGCGGCTCTGAATACATCCCCCGCGGATACGCACAAAAGCAAATCGCCACCAAAATAGCCAAATGAATATCTATATCCTTCACGATCTGCATATAAGTCAACTCCGGCGAAGCCACAAGTATCCCGCGCTCTTCATCGCGATAAAAGTACTTTCCAGGAGTCGGAATTCGACAGTAGCCGACCCTCTGCCCAGCCTTCCGATACCTCTGCCTGTACTTATACACAGTCACATGCGTCAGTCCTTCGAGAAAATCCTCGACACAAACCGCCGCATCGATAAAAGGAATATTCCAATAGCGAACAGCACTCCAACCGCTCAGCACCGCCCCCGGTCTCCATCCTTTATACACCATAGTGAGCCTCCAAAATAAATTCTGGGGCACAGCATACCCGGCCCCGGAGCATTGGAAATTGTATTTTTTACGACATTTTTTCTCCCGAGCTGGAGGTTCTACTTTTGCATTCTAAGCCGGTATTTCTACCCAGTTCTCCTAAGTAGCCAGTTCTCCTAAGCCAGTAGTTTTGTGCAGTCGTCCTAACCGGGATATTGGTTAGCAATCCGGAACTGAAATTTTGCCCGTAGAAATTTTGCTCGTAGTAACTCGTAGTAAATAGAAATGAGCGGTAAAATTGAGCGGTACACATAAACGGTGACAGCAAGCGATTAAAGAAAGCGGCAAAAAAGGGGTTGCCTTGTAGCAACCCCTAATTGAAAAATTGGACTGTAGCACTCGAAATAGTCTGCTCGGGACATCTTGCCGCGCACTGCCCGCGCCGCAACGAATCAGGACGCGTCGGCTCCACCAGCGGCTCAGCTCGCCTCAACGCGAGCCGGATTCGGCTTCGACGCGGGTCGGAACAACAGCCACAGGAGCACTGCCAGCAGCACGAACGCCACCACCGAACCGAGCACACTCCCCGCTCCGGTGAACAGCATCCCCAGCTGGTACACAATCAGCGAAACCGCATACGCCAGCACCGTCTGATAAACAATCGCAAAAGTTGTCCAACGCCAGTTGTTCATCTCACGGCGAATCGCCCCGATCGCGGCAAAGCACGGCGCGCACAGCAGGTTAAACAGCAGGAACGAATATGCCGACAGCGGCGTAAACACCTCGCGCATCCGCTCCCAGATCTGCCAACCATTCTCAGCGACATCTTCCATCCCGCCGAACAACACGCCCATCGTACCGACGACATTCTCCTTGGCGATCAGCCCGGTAAAGGCCGCCACCGCGCTCTGCCAGTTCCCCCAGCCGAGCGGCGCGAACAGGAAACTCACCGCATTCCCGGCCGCGGCCAGCATACTATCCGAACTCTCCACCATACCGAACTTGCCGTCCACCCAGCCAA
>JAAZIX010000143.1 GCA_012800655.1 Clostridiaceae bacterium
CCGAAAATGCTCAAGGAATCGAGCTATATTCTGGAAGAAGCGCTGAAGGAAGTTAAGGCGCAGAACCCGCAGTTTTTGATCATTCCCGGCGATTTGACCAAGGACGGTGAGCGCGAAGGGCATGAGATGTTAGCGAGTCGCCTCAAGCAGCTGGAGGACGAGACCGACATTGAAGTTTTTGTCATCAACGGCAACCATGACGTCAATAATTTCCGAGCGGCCTGTTCTTTTGCCAGTGGAGAAATGGAGACGGTGCCGACGGTCAGCCCGGATGATTTTAAGTACATTTATAGCGAATTCGGCTATAACGGCGAACATGAAGCCGTTTATTACACGCCTCCGGAGGGCAAACAAGGGGGCGGCCTCTCCTACACCGCCGACCTGAACAGCGAGTATCGTCTACTGGCGCTCGACACCGGTATGTACAGCGCCGATGCCACCGGTCTTCCCGAAGATGGGCACATTACCGCCGGGCGCATTGACGAGGATCTTATGATCTGGGCGCTCGCTCAATTGGAAAGAGCCGAGAGTGAAGGCATTACCATGATCGCCATGGCGCACCACGGCTTCATACCGCACTTCTCTCTGGCCGCCGAACTCGCCCACGAATATGTCATCGAGAACTGGCGTCGCGACAGCAGTGCGCTGGCCGACGCCGGTCTGCGCTACGTCTTCACCGGTCACATGCACGCCAACGATGTCGCCGAATTTACCACTGTCGCGGGCAAACGTCTGGTCGACGTTGAAACGGCGGCACTGGTCTCCTATGGCACTCCGGTGCGCACCGCGGTCTTTGAGCGCGGCACACTACTCGGGGACGGAACCAACCGCCGACAGGAAACACTCACGCTCAGTTCAAAAGGCATACCCTCTTTTACCATGGACGGTACCTTCTATCCCGACCTGAGTAGCTACACCTTGGAAAACATGTACAGCCGGGAACTGCCTTACAATATGATCATGGGCATGCTGCGTCCCTTGCTACGCCAAGCCGGCGAGAACGGTATCTTGCCGCTGATACAAACATTCAAGCCCGAATTTGATCTAAGTACGTTGTTGGCCGAGGGTCTTTCCTCCGCCCTCGGCGGCGGCACGCAGATTGAACTCGGCTTTGCCATCGGCCGCGTCCACATTCAATACAAAAACCACGGCATTCAAATTACGCCCTACGGCACCGCCGGCTGGATCATCGATCCGGCCACCATCACCGACGCGCAAATCAATGCCATGGTCATGGATGCGCTGGATCAGATCAGACAGAAATACATTGTAAATGATGCTTGGATCACGAGTTGGGTTCGCAACCTGCTCAACGATCTGATCACCGAGCCGCTTTATGACGGTGCCGCGCACGATCTCTATGACCTGGGCATTTACCTGCTGACCTCGCATTATCGGGGCGGCGAACAGCCGGAAGCCTGGGTAATACGCGCTCTCGACGAGCTCTCCTCCGGCAGATACCTTAATGCCCTAATCAACAAAGCGGTCGTCCGGGCCAAGCAACTGATCAACGAAATACTGGATAATGTTTATTTGCGCCTGGAGATGGCCCTGAGCGGCATTATGCTCACGGCTATGAACAGCAAAACTAATAACGGGCAGCTCTCCGCTTTCCTCGCCCTGATGAATACGAGCGGCAACGATATAGTCGACGGTCTTGTGTATACCTATTTAACCGATTCCTTCCTCACCGGAGTCGGCACGATGATTCAGACCTATGCCGGTTCGCTCGCCTATGACGACACGCAGGACGACATAATGGACGGCGCGCCACGCGTCATCGTCTTCAGCGGCGACACACCGCAGGCACCGTCGGTCGAAAACGGTCTGCTGCCGACCCAGGTCACCATGAGCAC
>JAAZIX010000144.1 GCA_012800655.1 Clostridiaceae bacterium
ACCATGTCATCCAAGCGTTGCGCCCGCCTGTTGCGTTCCTACGACGCAGGTGAGACTTGGAACGATGATACAATTTGTCAGGAATTTCCAGGTAATACCATTACCTGTTATGAGATGCGGATGTGTCAGCTCGACGACGGAACGATCGTGGTCATCGGCTGGAATGAGGACACCGTAACCGGAGAACGTCTGCCGAACCATTATTGTTTTTCCGTTGACAACGGGAAGAGCTTTTCGCCGCCGATCAGCACCGGTGTTCGGGGGCAGACATCCTCCGTCATGGCGCTGCCGGATCAGCGCATCCTCGCCCTGCATGCTGTGCGTCGCGATACCGATCGCCCCGGAGTTTACGCATATATCATAGATTTCTCCGACCGGACCTGGCAGGTTGAAGAGCAGCTAATAGTATGGGAACCGCCTCTGCCCGTGATACGCGACAAGCATATGCCGGAAATCTTTGCCTTCCTTAAGTTCGGACAGCCGGGCGCAATCCGTCTTGCTGACGGCAGTGTACTGATGTCGCACTGGATCTGCGAGGACGGTGTGTACAAAACTTTGGCAACGGGGATTGAGATATAGAGGGGGTATTTTTCCGAAAAGATCGGTGTTTCAGAACAATTGGCACCTTATAGAAATTCCCTGGCAACTAAATTGATTAGGCTGCTGCGATAAGCAGGGATATGTTTAAACAAGAATATTCATCTAAAGTTGGTGTCGGTGCGCGTTTTTCTTACCGTCTTAAGCTAACGGTTACCATGGTAGTGATAGCCGTTTTGGTTGTTGTTGCTGTCGCGCTTTCCATCTGGTTCTTAGCCACAGATCTGATTGTTGATGTTAACATACGTTTGGCGGAAGCTAACTTGACGAATAACTTTAAGAGTATCCGGGAGTATTTTGATACAACGCAGGCGGTTTTAACCTCAGTAATCATGGCTTCTCCTGTACAGAATATCGCTAATCCTCCGCTGGGAGAGAGACTGCCTGCCCCGGAAAATTTAGGTAGTATTTTGGCAGCGCATATTCGACAGGCGCTTTATGCGCATCCGGTTACTCAAGCTCCGAGGAGCCTAAAAATTGAAGCGTTAATTTGTCGAGACGGATTCTTCTGGCAAGCATCTGAGCAGTTGCTCCCTTTCACAGATTTAACTTCCGGCCTGGACTACCTTAGAGAACGGGGAGATATAGTATCGCCGATT
The DNA here is from genome assembly GCA_012800655.1 of Clostridiaceae bacterium. Classification (GTDB taxonomy): domain Bacteria; phylum Bacillota; class Clostridia; order Saccharofermentanales; family Fastidiosipilaceae; genus JAAZIX01. The sequence goes on from JAAZIX010000144.1 coordinate 1,197, forward strand.
TATACTCCCGCCACGTGGTTCGGATTATGCCGACAAGTTGATGTTTCAGGTGTCGAGCAGCCTTACTGGCTCGGCTTTAGGCTCCTGATGAACAATACCAATATGAAAGTAAACGGATTGATTATTTATTCTTTGGCGGAAAAGGAGATTTGCGACTTATATAATTCCGCTTCGTCCTCGGCAATCATGCTTCGTCGTGACGGCATTGTTGCTTCCTCAACGCAGAAAAATCAAATTGATCAGCCGTTTGAGTTTCCGGAACTGACTAAGGTGATTATTCAATCTGCCGAGAAATCGACGATGAGCTCGTCGACAAGAGATAAGACAAGTGCCCTAATTTCTACGGGTGAAGAGGAAAAACTGTTTTCCTGGCGGAGTTTTACTCACGGGGATATGTATTTCGTGGTATTGTTCGAAAATTATCATCGTTTGTGGTTTAGCGAAGCTCGCGAATTCATGTACTCGGTAATAGTTATTGCCGTGGTGGCGGTGATTTTTGTGGTCGGAATCAGCTACCTGCTTTCCAGACGATTGACGCAGTCACTCAAAGAACTGACCCGTGTAACTCGTGAGATCGGTCGCGGCAATTTTAATGAGCGTTATTCATCGGGCGGTAAAGACGAATTTGCTTACATAGGGGCTCACTTCAATAACAGCATGGATGAGATGCTACGCCTCTTTACCATTAAGGAGCAAGATGAAACGGCCAAGCGCAACCTCGAGGCTCGCCTTCTCCAATCACAAATTAACCCGCACTTCCTTTACAACACCTTGGACGTAGTTGTTTGGACTATAAAAAAGGGGGAACATAAAGTTGCGGAGCAACTGGTTAACTTACTCAGCGATTTTTTCCGACTTGCTCTCGCTCGAGGCAGGGAGCTTATTACTTTAAAAGAAGAATTGCAGATCGTTACCAGTTACCTGGACGTTGTGCGTCTTGCCGGAGATATTTCTATCGAACTTGAACTTAATATTCCGGAAAAGTTGCTCCCTTATCCGATAATTAAGCTTCTGCTACAACCGATAGTAGAGAATACTCTCGAGCACGGCTTCAGCGGTTTTCAAGATTATGGACATATAAGCATTGTCGTTGAAGAGATCATCGATAATTCAGATGCATATTTGATTATAACGGTACGCGATAATGGGATTGGAATGTCGGAAGACGAGTTGTCGAAAATCCGTCGTGCACTGGAGATTTGGCCTCCGGAAGATGACCTCGGGTTTTTTGGCCTTTACAATATTATGTGGCGCTTACGCACCTTCTATGGTCCGAGCGCCGGTATGAAGTTAAGCAGCGAAGTAGGCGAATATATGGAAGTAAAACTGTTCTTCCCTTTGATTAAAAAGGGAGATGCGGGAGGCGTGCATGAATAAAAAAAATGACGGCAAATATGACATCATGCTGATAGATGATGAAGCAGCGATTTTGGAGCATTTGCGGAGTTTGATCGAGTGGGAAAAATTACCGCTGAATTTGGTGGCTTGTGCTCAAGATAGCGAAACTGCACGCGAACTGTATCTTTCCCACCGTCCCAATATCATCATTACGGATATTAAGATCCCAATTATCAACGGTCTGGAACTGGCCAAAGAGCTTACCGCACTTGATCCGAACCTCCGCGTCATCGTGATTACCGGTTTTTCCGATATAGACTATGTAAAAGACGCAGTCAACCTGGGTGCGATTAGTTTCTTAACCAAACCGATCCAAACGGAAGAGGTGAACAACTCCCTGCGCCGGGCGGTAGAATATTTTCGCGACTTGCGAGAAAAGGAATATGCTCAATTACAGGCTAAAAATCTTCTCGCCGAAAGTCTTCCGGTAATGCAACAGCGTTTTATTCACCAACTCCTCTATAATTCCGATTTCTACGGCGAGGCACGGGCAAGGAAAAAATGTGCCGAATTCGAACTGGAGGGAATTTTTGTCGGAGAATACGTGGTGGCAACACTCAAGCCGGATTTTGCCGAACAACGCGATTCCGAGGATGTCGGGCAAGGAGAAAGAGAAAAAGGTGGCGAACAGCTCGATCTGATGCTTTTTGCAATTAAAAACATGCTGGATGAGTTGTTGGCAAAAGCTGGATGTCCGGCTTTTTCGACATACAATTACGGCAGTGGTCG
>JAAZIX010000145.1 GCA_012800655.1 Clostridiaceae bacterium
CAATCAGGCTGTAAGCGGCCGAGTTGTCAATCTGCAATCCCAAATGTTTTCCGTACTGTGATACCCAGGAACGCAATTCGGCGGCACTCTGTCGCTTGCAATCAACCAATCGCCCCTTATTCTCCAATGCGGTCATCAGTTTCCGTTGGCGGCGGTCGACTTTCTCTTCGCTGAAAATCACAACCGCGCTCAAGTCATCAAGGCTTTCTATCAGATTTAAAAGTTCTTCCGTCCTGCCGGCACCGGACCATACTCCGCTACGCTTTATAATAATGAGGCGCCTCGGTGCCATAAAAGGAGGGACTGAGGCATCCTGTGCCAATTGGGCAATATCTAAATTCGGGCGAGCCTGGTCTGTAAAGTCATATAACATATAGTCCGGGGTGTTGTCTCCCTGCGGAAAGATTGCCCGGCGCAAATTGCGCAGGCAATGGTCGACCAGAAAGGCCTCTTCTCCGGTCACGAGGTAAATCGGCCGAATTGCGTCGCTATTGATATCTGTCCCGACAATCTGCCAGGAATTTTTATCTGGGGCCATCTCTACCTCCCTACCTTATACTCGTTCGGCTCTAAAAACGCACTGAGTTCCGGGCAACCCTTGTTTATACGACAACGAATTGCCCCCTGACGATCGGTTCGCCAAATCCGTGCGCCTGCCGACTGCAAAGATTCTAACACAATATCGGCCGGGTGTCCGTAGTTGTTCGGCCCGACCGAGATCACAGCATGTTCCGGCTTCAAGGCCTGCGTAAACTCCTCTTGCGTCGTTTTACCCGAGCCGTGGTGCGCAACCTTCAGAACTTGTGCCGGCGTAATATAATCCGTCAACCGCCGCTCCATTTCGATGGTCGCATCAGCTGTAAAGAGCACACAGTGTCGATGCTCATCGGATGGCTCCGAAGCTGCATAAATCAAAGATATAATTAATGAACGATTATTCTCATCCTCTGCTCCCCGCCATTCTTCACCGAGCGGGAAAATGTCGGACGGAACGCCTTCCATAATCACCTCCAGACGGTAGGAACCGAGACGCAAAATGCTTCCCTGTTTTAGCTCAATAAATTGCGGACCGGGACCGTCCGGGAGCGGAATTTTATCCCGGCTCAAAGCGCTGCACCCGACGGCACGGAGTCGTCCGGCTCGCAATAATGTTTCCAGACCGCCGCTGTGATCCTTATCCGCGTGAGTCAGAATAAGCAGATCGACAAATTCCCGCCCCAGTGAATTAAGAGCCGGCTCCAGGACAAAATCCGCCGCTTCCGGTCGCCCCGCGTCAATCATAACCAACGGACCGTTTTTGACATCAATCATGATTGCGTCACCCTGTCCGACATCAAGGAACCATATGTCCAAATCCGGACCGTGTGAATCTCTTATGGCAACTATGGCCCCCGCTGTCAACAAGAAGACAATTGCCGCCGATAACATTTTAAGTCGTAGTTTTTCTTTTGCCTTTGCTACCACATACAGTAGCAATAGCAGGCCGGGATAGAACCATAGCAAGGACGCACTGTAAATCAAATAACCTTGCGAAGCTGCCGGAAGCGTACGCGAAACCCTCAGCATCAGTTCCAGGATCGGTTCCAAGGCGGCAAATAACAAAGCGGTAAGCGGTCTTAAATTCAGCAACATAAAGGGCAATGCGAAAACACTCCCCAGCAATACAGCCATCAGTAACGGCATCGCCATTAGATTTATCACGGCGGAAAGCAGGCTGATCCGGGCACTGAACAATACACTCCAAGGCAGAATCAGGACTTGAGCCACCGTATGAATAACGACATTATTGGCAATCAGTAGAACTATTCGGTGAAGAAGAATCAAAATATAGAGCGCGACATGCCTTATTCGGGAAAGTTGACGCTTGAGAGCATAGGTATGGGAACGATAAAGGGCCCGGGATTTGCCGTACAGAAGCCTCTGCCCCGGAGGGGGAAATCCCAGGCATTCGGCAATTGTGCTCAATAAAGTGCCGGACAGGTTCGCACATTTTCGGTACATACCCGGAACAAATAAGGCAATGCCCAGCCCCATTATTCCCGACATGGCAAAGGAAAAATTAAAGATAAGAAAGGGGTCAAAGCACAACATGGCTATAATTACCGCCATCAGACAGTTAATTCTGTGAGTGTATATCCCCATCAATGTCAGAAAGCGCATCAAAATAATGACCAGTACGGAGCGCGTAACGGACGGCGCCCATCCGGTCAAAGCCGCGAATAAAAGCAATAGCAGTGCTTGGAAGATATGGCGTCTCTTCTGCGTGCCGGCTACTCGTTCCAGAGGAAGTAATGCGTTTAGAACTATCCCGACGTGCGTACCCGAAGCGACCAGCAGATGGGCCAGACCCGCCAGACGAAAACTCTCGCGTTCCGCTCGCTCCACACCGACCGCGCTCCCCAAAAAAATTGTTCCCCAGAGCCGATCGGCGGGCGTGCTTAGGTGCTTTCCGGCCTCTTCCAAAAGCCCGCTACGTAGAGTGTCAAATAATTGTGTCATGCGTTGCCCGACAGTATAACGGACGGGCTTATTCCACTGCCTGATGTTAATCGTATCGGCCTTTATAAAAGTAAGTCGGGCAAACATATAACGCTTCTCGTCAAATCCGCCCGGATTGCGCGCACCCCTTATAAAGTCCGGCTCCAGAATCAAAGTCAGGACATCACCGACAACGGGTAAAATTTCTCCGTCCAAACCCATACTGCCGGTAAAGCGTTTCCACAGGTTATAACGCAGGCGGATTCTTGCCCGAACTCCGCTGCTGATTTCCTCGATCAGTAAAGTAGACGTACCCCCGCCTGCAACAAGTTTATTATCAGTCGATATGACCCGCGCCGTCACATCACCTCGTCGCCATTCGGACATTGCTAACGCCGACCGGGATTTTTGAATTGACAGAGGGATGCACAAGCGAAGAGATGTGGAGATGATAAAAATCACGGAAATTACAACCGGAATTATTCCAACTGTTTTCCTCAAAAACAGCAACAATGCCACAGCTGAACCCAATGTTATTACCAAGATCTCCCAGCGAGGCAACTGAACGGTTAACACACTGACCAGAACCCCGGCGATCAGCGGTATCGTCAGGGGATAGTTGCGGATATTTTTCCGGAACACCAGTCGCAATATGGCTCTCCTCTCGTAATTTGTACGGAGAGCATGACAAATTAAACACAGGCTTTTTTAATCTCTTTTTCGACAAAAACTGTCCGGAATTTTGTTTTGCGTCATCCGATCAGCGAGTTGATATATTCTCGCAAGGCTACTATGCCGTCTCCTTTTGTGGTTGAGGCCACAAAAGTCGGAATCTCCCTTTGACTTTCCGGCAGACAGCTTCTGAATTCCTGCAGACGGCGCTGTGACTGAGCCCGACTCAACTTGTCGGACTTATTTAAAATATAGGCGTAGCGGTAGCCGCTGTATTCCAACCATTCGAGCATAATACGGTCGTTTTTGGCCGGTGCTTGACGAATATCCATAACCAGAAGAATAAGCGCTAACTCCCTGCCCGTCGTCAAGTAATTATCCGCCAACAGATCATACTCTCTATGCTTATCCGGAGAGCCGGCGACATAACCGTACCCCGGGAGGTCGGTTATATAAAAAGAATCGTCGACCAGAAACAGTACCGGGAAGCGGGTTTTACCTGGTACGGAGCTGACCTTGGCCAGCTGGCGGCTACCACCCAGAGCATTTAGAAGACTGGACTTACCTGCATTGGACCTCCCGGCGAGAACCACTTCGGGACGGCCATCACGCGGCAACTTATCCGGCCCGGTGATCAAAGAGACGAACTCGATTTTGTTTTTCATAATAGGGATTATAACAAAACAATTCGACACCTGTAATTATTAAATTTCTTGTTAAATTTTCTTTGACATGCAACACCTCAGGTAGCTATAATTTATGGGTATGGATTGCGTTAATTGAGGCCTGGCCTCACCGCCCGTAGAAGGAGTGATAATGTGAGCAAGTATTCTCGTCCCTCGGGGCTGACTGCCGAGCAGGAAAAAAATTATTACATCTACGATCAGTATAGCCCCACTATAATGGAACCGGTTGCGCCGATCGGCATTATATCCCTGGCCGGCTCCGGCTCTTACGCCGACGAAGTAAATTCATATTTGTACCAGCGTCGTTTGACCAACGCGCCGAAGGACACAGATGTCTCCCGTTACAGTCCCGGTTACCTTCGTGAAGACTATACACTCCCGTATGAATCATTCCGCTTCAGCACGGGCGAAGGCAAGGCCCTGCTTCCCCGCTCCGTACGCGGACACGATCTATTTATCCTCACCGATGTGCTCAACTATTCCCGAACCTATAATTTCTATGGCAAAGAGAAAAGAATGTCCCCCGATGAGCACTACTCGGATTTACTTCGCATCATACTCGCCGCCAGCGGCAAAGCTCGTCGCATAAATATCATCATGCCCTTCCTCTATGAGGGACGTCAGCATCGTCGCAGTCTCAGTGAATCTCTGGATGCGGCATATATGTTGGAAGAACTGCACAGCATGGGGATTGACAACTTCATAACTTTCGATGCGCATGACCCCAGAGTCTCAAACGCGATCCCGATTAACGGCTTCGAGAGCATACCGACCACCTATCAAATCTTTAAGGCACTCTTCGCTCACATACCTTCGCTCGCTGCCGGTGACAATCGCCTCTTTCTCGTATCTCCCGACGAAGGCGGCATCCAACGGGCTATGTACTATGCGAGCATGCTGGGTGCGCCTTTAGGTACCTTCTACAAACGCCGAGACTTTACCACCGTAGTTGACGGTCGTAATCCGATCGTTGAGCATGAGTTTCTTGGTCATAGTGTTAGAGGTTATGACGTCCTTATCGTTGATGACATGATTGCCTCCGGCGAATCGATCCTTGATATTGCAACGGCCTTGCGTAAAAATGAGGCACGGAACATATATTGCGCCGTCTCTTTCGGATTGTTTACGGGCGGCCTGGAGGCTTTCGACAAAGCATATGAGGACGGTATCATTTCCAAGGTTTTCTCAACTAATTTGATTTATCGTACACCCGAGCTTCTCAGCCGACCCTGGTATGTTGACGTCAGCGTATCCAAATTTATCGCTTTGCTCGTCGATGCGATAAATCATGACGCGAGTTTATCCCGTCTTGTTGAACCGGCTATTAAAATCCGTGCCCTGCTTAAGCGGCACAATATCGTCAGTAGCGATAATATTGCCGCTACCTACCCGGAATAATTCGCCCGTAGAAGGAGAATTGTATGGAGAAAATTTTGCAGCATAATCATGACTACTATGCCTACCGTCAGAGTGGAGGCAATATCATGCATACGCTGGGCCCGATTGGAATTATCCCTCTGACCGGAGCACAATCGTTTGCGGAGAAAGTCAATGCACACCTGTATGAGCGTCGCCTGCAATACTATGAAGACAATCTCTTTCCGATTCATGATGATCCCGGATTTATGCGCAGCAACTATTTTATCGATGCCGAATGTATCCGCTTTTCTTCCGGTGAGGCCAAGGGTGTAATCAATACCTCCGTTCGTGGGCACGATATATACATTTTCTGTGACGTTACGAATTACTCCTGCACATATAGAATGTTCGGCCATGAGGTACCCATGGGACCGGATGATCATTATCAGGATCTGAAGAGAATTATTCTCGCCACCTGCGGCAAGGCGCGCCGCATAAATGTCATCATGCCCTTCCTCTATGAGGGACGGCAAGACTCCCGCAACAGCCGCGAATCCTTAGACTGTTCATTTATGTTGAATTCCTTGAAGAACTTGGGAGTGGAAAATATAATTACCTTTGATCCGCATGATCCGCGCGTAGAGAACGCAATCCCGCAATACGCCCTGGACCACTTCCCCTCGACTTTCCCGTTGGTCAGAGCTCTGCTGACCAATGAAAAGGATATCCGCCTTTCTGGAGATAAAGGGTCGCTCGTTATTATCAGTCCGGACGAGGCTGCATTGAAGCGTGCCTCGTATCTTGCTTCACTGGCTTCTGTTCCTCTGGGAACTTTCTATCGTCAGCGCGATTATTCGCAACTGGTTGACGGTCGCAACCCGGTTATGAGCTTTGAATACCTGGGCGATGATGTCGCCGGCCATGATGTTGTCATTGTCGACGATATGATCGACAGTGGTTCAACTTTTATCGAAACGGCACGTCAGCTGAAGACACGCCACGCACGGCGGATTTTTGTCCTTTGCACCTTCGGGCTGTTCACATCCGGACTCGACGATATCTGCGACGCATGGGAAAGCGGAATAATCGACCGAATC
>JAAZIX010000146.1 GCA_012800655.1 Clostridiaceae bacterium
CGACTCTGATCAGTATGTTTGTGTTGCTGTTTTCATTGTCGTTTCACGAGTATGCCCACGGCTGGGTGGCCTACAAGCTAGGTGACAGCACAGCCAAGGATGCCGGGCGACTAACTTTAAATCCGCTTGCTCATCTCGATCCGATCGGAACATTGATGATGCTTACCGGGCTGATTGGCTGGGCGAAGCCGGTACCGGTCAATCCTTTACGTTTTGACCGAAAACACACCATGAAAAAGGGCATGATGCTTACCGCGCTTGCCGGTCCGGTGTCGAACCTGATCCTTTCCGCGCTCGCTTTCTTTTTCCTCAATCTATATATTCTTATTCTAGTTTGGACCGGAGTATTTTACTTTAATCCCGAGTTAGGAATAATGTTTGAGCCGCGGTTCTTTGATTCATACGGACCGCTCAATCTGATCTATCTGTTTTTATGGATTTTCGCCTATCGTAATATTTTTCTGGCGATTTTTAATATGTTGCCGGTTCCGCCTCTTGACGGATTCAAAGTTATCGGTGCGGCCTTGCCTAATCGCACTTATTACCGAGTAATAAGTTATGAGCGTTATATAGGAATTGCCTTTATCGTTTTGGTATTTACTTTTCGGAGCGAATTGAGTACAGTCCTGAATACCTTAGCGACACCGTTTGTGTTTATATTTGACCGGCCTTGGAGAGAGTTGGCGCTCTGGATTCTGAGTCGATAGAAAATGGATATTGACCGGAATGAGCATTCGACGAGTAAAGAGACCCCAGAACTTGTTCTGGACAATTTTACCGGCCCGCTTGACCTTCTGTTGCAATTAGTGGAAAATCGCGAGATTGATATTTTTGCGATTCCGATTGTTGAAGTTACCGATCAATATTTGCAACGTTTGGAGCAATCCGGGTATCTGCAAACGGAACTCGCCGCGGATTTTTTGGTCATTGCCGCCACCTTAATACTGATAAAGTCGAATCATTTGCTACCGAAGCCGGAAGCGGATGAGCAGCTCAACTTAATCCAGCAGGCGCAGACCGACTTGACCTTACGGTTGTTGGCCTATCGCCGTTGCCGATATATAGCAAATTTCCTGGAAACCCGTTACCGGGAATATAACTCATGTCGGCCGCCGGAACCGCGTACAGCTTCACAACTGGGTATAAAAACGGTAAAGATGCATAAAACGGAGCTCGACCGTGAGTTTCTGCTGAAGGCGGCAAGGAATATAGCTGTACGCAATGAGCTTCGCTTTCAAGATCTGAGTGCCCGGATTGAGCAGATTCTAAACCGTGAGGCCTTGACCTTATCCGAGCGTATGTTTCAGTTGTGCACCGAGTTGACTTATAATAAAGGAAAAGCTAACTTTGCGGAGATATATCCACCGTCCGCCAATGTCGCGGTACGAATCGGCGCTTTTCTGGCTTTATTGGAACTCATGCGCTTGGATCAAGTACTTGTTGAGCAGAAAAACAATATGTCTGACATATATATGTCATTACGTAGTAACGACAAGCTCTTAGACCGTGAAACAATACTTGAATTGATATCTCAGCAGCCTGACCCTTCAAATTATGCATAAGAGGGAAGAAAAGATGGAACCTGATACTTATTTGAATCAAGCCTGTGAGGCACTCTTGTTTCTGGCGGCCGCGCCTTTGACGGTAGCAGAAATTGCCGAGATATTATCGAGAGATCCCGAAGATATCGAGGAGACCTTGAGTCGTCTGGCCGCAGAAACCTCCATTGATGAATCGAGAGGTACTTATATTCGTCCGATTGAAAATGCTTATTGTATTGTTACCAAGCCCGGCCTTATCGAGGTGCTTGAGAAGTTTTTTGCGTTGCCGCGTAGAACAAATCTCTCCCAGGCGTCCTATGAGGTTTTGGCTGCGGTAGCTTACAATCAACCTGTAACAAGAGCGCAGATTGAAAAGGTGAGGGGAGTCAACAGCGACAGCATTATCGTTCGTCTGATGGATCGAGGCTTAATTGAGACCTGCGGTACCCTGGATGCGCCGGGTCGACCGGATCTCTTTAGGGTTACTGACAAATTCTTATTGGAAACCGGAATTCGTGATGTAAGCGATTTGCCGGTTATTGATCTCATGCACTACGGTACTATTGAAGATATGCAATCCAGCCTGCAGCGGGCTGAGGAGTCCCAGCACACGGAACAGATATCGATAGAGCAGTGGATGAGTCATATGCACGAGATGAACGAGCAGCTTGTAAGTTCTGCGGAAAAGAAGATTCAAATTGCCATCGACGGACCATCAGCCGCCGGAAAATCTACTTTGGCAAAGACGCTCGCAAAAAAATTAGATATACTTTACTTGGATACCGGTGCCATGTATCGAGCTGTGGCATTTATCGCCCGTGAACGCGGTTTGGATTGGGAAAATCAGGCAGAAATAGCCGCTAATATCGACACTATTTTGCCGACGATCCGCTATGAAGATGGACGCCAAGTCACCATGTTCGAAGAACGCGATATATCCGCCGACATTCGCGACGAAGTCATTTCCCAAGGAGCATCCATTGTCAGCTCGTATCCCGAGGTGCGCCTGAGCCTGGTTTCTTTGCAAAGAGAAATTGCAGAATCGGTTTCCTGCGTATTGGACGGCAGGGATATCGGTAGCTATGTTCTGCCGAATGCCCCGTATAAGATCTTTCTCTCGGCATCGGTTGAAGAGCGCGCCCGCAGACGATATTTGGAGTTAATCGAACGTGGCATAGATACCGACTACCGTGAAGTGCTGATTGGGCTGCAGGAGCGCGATGAACGTGACAGTACACGCGCTTTTGCGCCACTCGAGAAGCAAGAGGATGCTCTCGGACTCGATACGACTAAGTTATCGGCCGACGAGGCGCTTGCGACAGTGATATCATGGTTGCGTGAAAAGGGGATGAAAGTATGACAGGCGTCGATAGAAAGTCCCGAAGGAGTTCGGAAAAGAAAAAGAAACACATCGATCCGATGCAGTATGTCCTGAAAAAGCCGGAGGAATATCGTAGCAGGGGAATTCAAAAATGGGCTTGGAATCGTCGGCTGGCCATAATGCAGAAGGCCTTCGGCTATAGATTTCATAACCTGGACAATTTGCCGCTAAAAGGGCCGGGAATTATCATTGCCAACCACACAAGCATGATGGATATTCCGGCTTTGTTCGGTGCGGCAAATACATTCATATTTTTCATAGCCAAGAGTAGTCTTTTCCATAACCCGTTGCTCGCTGCGGTCATGCGCTGGTGGGGAGCGATACCTGTCGATCGGGAACGCCTGGATATAGGTACGGTGCGGGCAATTCGTAAGCGTTTGGCCGAAGAACAGGTTGTGGTTATTTTTCCGCAGGCCAGCCGTGTATTTTCACTCAGTGATACCTGGAAATATCCGCCGGAGTCCGGTGCCCTTAACTTTGCCCTGCGTGCTCAAGTACCGATTTATCCTTGCTTCATCGGAGATCGGACGTCCGGCAAACACAAACAGATAATTTGCGGTTCGAAAATTGAACCGGATGAATTAAATCCGGGCGGAGCCAAAATAACCAAAGCTATGCTCGATGAGCTGACATTTACCGTAATGAGCAAAATTTATGCTTTAGGTGGCTTGGATTATCAAGTGCTGATGGAGCGGCCGTCGGAAAAGGAATTGATTTTGAGCCGCACCCGCAGTCGGGAGCACCGCGGCAAACACCGTGAACTGGCGAAGGCGCGTCTCGAGGCTGCCCGCTTGCCCGTTGAGCCGGGTGATAAAAAAACCGGATCTTGTTGTATCCGGCACTGAGTCAAATAATATCGCTGAAGAAGACAACCAACGAAATGACGCATAATAAATAATGACACCTCAAAATACTTTCCAGCCTATTCGACTTATTCTTGCCCGCCGGGCGGGTTTTTGTCGCGGTGTCAATCGTGCTGTATCCGAGGCCTATCGACTTTCGGAGCCGGAACTGATTTCCGCCTTGCCCCTCTATATGTATGGCGAGATAATTCATAATTCCGGGGTTGTCAATGCTTTGTTGGAACGCGGCATTGTATTGGCACATGATATTGGATCCATACCACAGGGCGCCAGGGTTCTAATACGTGCGCATGGAATCAGTCCACAGGAGCGCAGTCAAATGCAGAGAAGGGATCTTGAGATTATTGACTGTACCTGTGGCTATGTTCATCGCATACATTTGCTCGTACGTGAAGCCGCTCATGCCGGAAAAACAGTGATCATTGTGGGCAATCCGAATCATCCGGAGGTACGCGGAATCAGTGGAGAAGCAGACGATCGATTCTATATCCTATCCGATCCGGAAGAGGTGGATCTACTACCGCCACTAGAGAAAAATGTCATTGTAGTAGCACAAACTACTTGGTCAGTCGAAAAATTCAGGCAAATTTGTAAAAAATTAGAAAAGATGATTACAACCATTGAAATATTTGATACAATATGCAGTGCAACATTGGCGAGGCAGGAGGAAGTAGCAGAAATCGCTCACAGTGCGGACTTAATGATGATTATCGGCGCTGCCAATAGTTCCAATACTTTAAAGCTGGTTGACTTGAGTCGGGCTGTTTGCCCGAAAACATACCTGGTTCAAAATCCGAGTGAGGTAGAGGGGATACTGGCGAATAGTGAGCATCCCATATCGGTTATTGGTTTGTCTTCCGGAGCCTCAGCACCTGAGGATCTCATCGATTCCGTTCGTCAACGTATCATTGATTACTACACGGCTAATAGGAGGAAAATTAGCTGTGAGTATAATAAGCAAGCCAAATCTAATATGATTGGCAACAGATTTAGGAACACTTACTAGCGGCGATTTCCCAGAACTGCCATGTAAGAGGACCGTACCACAAGGAGAAACAAACTACACTATGAAGAAACTAGACCATGCTGTATGGGAAGCAGCAAACAACGAACAAGCGAATGAAGCCACTGAAACTCCGATCATTGAAGCCAGCGACGTTCATATAGACGGAGTCGATCAGCCGGAAGCGGAAACGGTCGTTACGAATGTTTCCGAGGAGATTGCTGTGCATGATCTTGAGCTTGCGGCAGCCACTGTCTCACAGACTGAAGAAGAGGCGGATACCAATACCGAATCTGAGGAACGGGTTGAAGCACAGCCGGATGAGGATGATGCCGAGGCAGAAGAGGACTCCGAAGAGGATATGACCTTTGCCGAACTGATCGAACAAATTCCCCAGGTTAAAAAGGGCATCGTACTTCCGGGCGTTATCGTTCGTTACGACGAAGATAGTGTGTATGTTGATATCAAGCATAAATCCGAAGGACGGGTTCCGATTAATGAATTTTTCCTGGCGGGAATCGATACGGAGGCGCTTGACCAAGCGATTGCCGACCATACGGAATTTGCTGTCTATGTTAAAAGCATTCGCACCAATGAATTCGGTAATCGCGAAGTACTGCTCTCCAAGACAATGGCCGACTATGGGCGCGATCGCGATAAAGTCCATCAGTTTTACAAGGATCAGACGCCGGTCGTTGTCAAGATAGACAAGTTAGTTCAGGATGGTGTAATTGCAACTTATAACAATACCGTGGAGATTTATCTGCACCGTTCTCAACTGGCGGAACGCCCGGTTGATCCGAAAAAACTCGATTCCTACCTCGGAAAAGATATCGAGATTCTGGTTACGCAATTTGATCAGCGTCGCGGAAGAACCCGCATAGCCGGTTCCCATC
>JAAZIX010000147.1 GCA_012800655.1 Clostridiaceae bacterium
CGCTGATTCTCGACGAAGAAACTTTCCGCAACATTATGCCGCTTCATTTTCGCACGGACACATCGTTGCCGCGTCGCTATTTCCGTGCACAAGACATTGCCACGACGCCACTGCCCTATTTGGTCTTGAGCATCGTTGACGAGTTCCATGTAAAAGAGGCCGGTTACGAATGGTATATGCATTCACTAGTCAGCCAACTGTACCTGCGGATCTATCGTTTTTGGATCGAAAACGGTCTGGTTGTTCCCGAGACCGCCGCGGGCAAGCAACAGTACGATGTCCGCCTGCGTAAGCTTTTTGGCTACATTGACCAGAACTATGCCGAAAAGCTGACTTTGCGTGATGCCGTACACATTACCGGCCTGAGTTATTCGTACCTTTCACGCTTTTTCCACGACAGCATCGGACAGCCGTTCACTGCGTATCTGACGAATATCCGTCTTTTGGAAGCGGAGAAGCTCTTGTTGTCAACTGACATGAGCATCGTCAATATTGCCCTTGAGACGGGCTTCGGTTCTTCATCTTACTTTACCGCTAAATTCAAGGAGTCGCGCGGCGTTACGCCGAGCGAGTTCCGGGCGCGCTTTCAGGGCCAGCGACCATAGGTCCGGTTCGGCGTGTTGCGGGTTAAGGCTTATGCCAAGTGCCTAAGCGGCGCTCTTCGGTATTCATCCGATAATATTCACGGAAGGTGGGAATTTCATATTCTTTGAGCAGGTCTTTGGCGCTACGGTCGCAGTTTGAGGTGACCAGGACCAGGCCGATGCGACCCGGATCATGGACGGTAACGTCCGGACCGAGGTCTTTTTTTAGCTTGATTAGCTTAGCCTGGTAGTAGCCGTAGTGGACGACGGCACAGTCGATGTTTACGGTGGCGGTTATCCAGGGGCGATAATTGGTGCTCATGGCAACTTCTTCGCCGAGGGGGTTAACGATGCCGCTGGACTGGTTGGGGATGCTGGTGAGGAGCCAGGCGCCTGTGTCGAGAGCCCACTGTTGTTGCATCAGGCCGCCGTGGGCCGCGGAGGGGTAGAGGATGAGTTCGGGCTCGAGGGCGGCGACGGCGTCGCGGAGTTCTTTGTAGGTCAGGTCAAAGCAGATGATGGGGCTGACGGTCGCGAAGTCGGTCTCAACCAGGATCGGAGCGTCGCCGAAGAGCATTTTGCCCTGGCGGTATTCGTCGAGGGTCAGGTAGTTCTTTTGGTAGGTGGCGGCGATTTGGCCTCGGCGGTCGATCATGTGGACGATGTTGCCGATGGTGCCGTCGGCGAAGACCCAGCAGGTGGGGTAGGCGATCCAGCAGTTGCGCTCGCGGGCGATTTCGCCGAGGCGGTCGGCGACGTAGCTGCCGCGCTCCGTTATGTAGGCGATGCGGTCGGCGTAGTTGTAATTGTTGGGGATGTCGCAGTTCTCGGGGAAGAGCACAAGGTCGGGGCGGTCGCTCCAGACCTGCGCCGTGCCGACAGTGAGCATCTCAAACATCTGCTCGGCGGTGGTCAATGCGGGGTCGCCGTGCCGTGCGGAAATTCTCATTGTGTTCGCGCTCGCGAGGGTTATGTGTCTGGCCATTTGTCTGCCTCCTGGTTTTTTCTTCGTTGCCGCCGATGGTTCTGTCGGTGTCCGTGCTCCGGGGCCGGGCTTGGGTCCTGATCCCGTGTTCGGGCTTGGGTTCTGGCTCCGCGTTCGGACTCGGATCCTGGTTCCGCGTTCGGGCTCGGGTTCGCTCAGTTCGGCGTTCGCATTTCGGGTCCGAGTCTATCGCACGAGCCCTATTATAACTGTATATTAAAGGTCGTGCCGCCTATATCTTCGGCGGATTGTTTTCGTTTGTCTATTCGGAAGGTGTTTTTCCCATCCTCACCCGAAAAAATACCGATCCTAAAATCCTATCTTTTTCCCAAAAATTCAGTTCCGGCACACTGCTCTTCCCCTAACCAAGCCTCTTACCCAAAAAATTCAGTTCCGACTCCTGTTCGCCGGTCGTTTTGCCGTTCCTTCCCGGAAAAATCAGATCCGACGCGCAATTGAGGGTGCCGGAACTGAAAAACGGGTTAAAGGGCGGGTGGTCAAATGTATTTGAAGCGGCAGGGATAATAGCCTATAATTAGCTTTGCTTTAATAGAATAAGAGGAGGCAAGGCGATGACCTAAACGCAATCGAAAGATGCAATGGTCGGAGCGAACAGATTATCATGGTAAAAAACTTTAAACTGAAACCACCGTTTTTTGAGATTGGACCGAAAACCTATGCTTGGGGGCAGGACATTGTTGACTTAGCTTTGGCTGCGGATGAGATCAGTGAACGCTATGACGTCGATATTATTTTCACGGCTGCATATACGGAGTTGGAAAAGCTGTCCAGTTTGACGAAGCGTCTGTTTGTTTTCGCTCCGCACATGGACGCAATCAATCCGGGCCGCGGTATCGGAGCGGTATTGCCCGAGGCCGTTCAGGCGACCGGAGCTGCCGGTGTCATGCTGAACCACGCAGAAAAGCCGATCACATATGACGCGTTACGCCATTCTATCGCCCGCGCCGACGAACTCGGTCTTGCGACCATCGTCTGCGCCAACTCCCTGGCGGAGATCAAGGCAATTGCCCTGCTCGCCCCCAATATCATCGTTGCCGAGCCGACCGAGCTGATCGGCACCGGCCAGACCAGCGATCTCAGCTACGTACGCGACTCGATCCGCATGGTTAAGGAGATCAATCCGGACATTCTCGTGCTACAGGGCGCGGGCATTTCCAGTGGGGCGGACGTATATCGCACAATTCGCGCCGGTGCCGAGGCTACCGGTTCATCCAGCGGCATCATGAAGGCGGCGGATCGAATTGCGATGGTCGAGGAAATGATCGCGGCCGCTCGCAAGGCGTACGACGAGTGCCAGGCGGAGGAGGCGGCGAAATAAGCCGAGCCGTCTGGGGCGAAGGATTTGGGCAAAGGATTTGTCGGTCGGTTGCTCAAACTGAATCCCGTCGCCCGAACTAAATTAGGTAAATTCAAAAGGTTTTGAATTTAAATAGATAATTACTACATAAGGAGAAAAAACAAAAATGGCAATGAAGAATTATCGCGAAACAATCAATCTGCAGTCTCAATTGAATCGCCCGACCTTCCACGACGTAACGCAGGAAGTCAAGCGGATCGTCAAGGAATCCGGAATCAAGAACGGTATTTGCACTGTCTATTCCCACCACACCACCTGTTCGGTCATGACGCAAGAGTGCTCCCACGATCAGACCTATTGGGGTCTGGAGTACCTGCAGCAGGATCTGGTGGACATCATGGAGAGCATCATCCCCAAATGCCGCACCGAGGGTCAGTACCTACACCCGGGTCCGGAGCATATCGATTTCGCGATGAATGAGGCCAAGGAAGAGGGCGAATGGACCTCGCTAAATACCGACGCACACCTGCGCTCCGTCATCTTCGGACGTTCCGAAAGCATCGTCATCATCGACGGTGAATTGGATCTGGGGCAGTTCGGCTACATCTACTTCGTGGACTGGGACTATATCCGTGCTCGCAAGCGGGTCGCCGTAGTCAACGTAATGGGTGAGTGTTAATCGACACAGTTCGGTAAGCCGGCACTGAACGCCGGCCCGATAAAGAGGACGGCGTCGCGTGCAATCCGCGGAGAAAGATCAGTTTTTCCGAGAATTGCAGCGATGCCGCGTCATATAAGCGGTTCTGCAAAAATTAAAAAGACGAATCGCCGGAAACTGAGAAAAGGAGAATCCGATGAAAAAGAAATCACTGGAATTAGCGAAAGAATCACTGCGCATTGAGGCGAACGATATACTGAGCGTTTTGGATTATATGGATTGGGAAGCTTTCGGCAAAGCGGTTGACACAATTGCCAAGGCCGACCGGATCATCACGACGGCCGCGGGCGCTTCGGGCGTGGCCGCCAAGAAGTTCCAGCACTCCCTGTGCTGCATCGAAAAACCGTGCCAGTTCATGTCTCCTGCCGAGGCCGTCCATGGCGGACTGGGCTGCGTCCAAAAAGGCAATGTGGTCATCATGGTGTCGCGTGGAGGCAAGACCGTTGAATTGTTGCCGATTATCGATGTCGTAAAAAAGAAAGGCGCAACCTTGATAGGAGTTACCGAGAACATAAACTCGCCGCTCGGTGAGGCGTCGGACATAATCCTCCCCCTCAAGATTGGGCGCGAGAGCGATAAGTACAACGTTATGGCTACGACCAGCTACGTGGTGACGGTGGCCATCTTCGATGCCCTGCTGGCGGCGATAATGGAAGAAACCGACTATCAGGTGGAGCAGTTTGCCCTGATCCATCCGGGCGGGGCCGTCGGAGAACGACTGAACAAGTAGTACTGCTCGGATACGTTTATCCGAGCGGTGCATGACGCCGTGTGAATACGGAAGTTCGAGCGGCGTACGACAACGTTAAAAGTACGGATAGCGTGATTTTATGAAGAGCAAATACGTTCTGGGCATGGACGGCGGAGGTAGCCGAACCACGGTAATAGTGCGGACCGCGGACGAAGAAGGAACTTTCCGCGTCGGGCAGATCAATTTCAACGGCCGAAACAGCTGGGAAGTCGAAAGCACTATAGATGCTATCTGTGCCGAACTCGCCGAGCGGGATTTGCATCCGTCGGATTGTCTTGGCATTTGTCTCGGTTCGGCCGGTGTGAATAATCCTTTCCTGAAGCAGGAAATAGAACGGCAGTTCCGTCGAGCTGGTTTTGCCGTCGAAATAGACATTTGCCCCGACTTTGAGATTGCACTATGGGCGGCGCTGGACGATGTGCCCGACGCAACGGGTCGTCTGACCGGCGCCGGCCTTATTCTTATTGCCGGCACGGGTTCCGTCGGCTACGGCATCGCCCGTGACGGACGTACTAAATTGACCGGCGCAATGGGTCCGTTGCTCGATGACCGCGGCGGCGGGATCGCGATCGGCCGGGCAATTCTCCGCGCCGTGGTCTGTGCCGCCGACGGTCGCTACCCTCCGACCACACTTACACAACTTGTATGCGAGCAGTGGAAACTTACCAGCCTGGACG
The DNA here is from genome assembly GCA_012800655.1 of Clostridiaceae bacterium. GTDB lineage: Bacteria > Bacillota > Clostridia > Saccharofermentanales > Fastidiosipilaceae > JAAZIX01. Next base: position 5,034 of record JAAZIX010000147.1, read on the forward strand.
ATCTGGTTGAGCATGTGTATGCCCCCGACTTTGTGCTCAAGAGTATCGGCGAATTGGCGCCTCTTCTCGATCGTGCCGTTACCGCCGGAGATGAGGTCGCTCAGCAAATCGCCGCGGAGCAAGCGGGGTATTTATTTGAGCTCATCGGTCCTATCGTCGACGAACTCGATTTGGGCAACGAAAAGCTAGGGTTACTCGGCAGCATTGCCCGCCGGAGCACGGCGATTCGCCCGTATTTGCTTGATATGATCCGCACAGCCTATCCGCAACTGACAATTATCGAGCCGACACAAACCGCCGTTGCCGCTGCGACCCGTTACGCCCGGAAACGTTACATGGCGGAATGAAAATCGTGGGCAACAACTTTTCCGAAAACAGTGACAAAGGCTGCGAGGACGGCGTGGCTCACGGAAGCGGCATTCCCGAGGCGGAGCCGACTTATCTGCTCAAAAAGCCCATCGGTATTTTTCAAATTGTCTTCAGTCGCACGACGCTGGCAATTATTTTTATGGCGTTGCAGCTCCTTCTGCTCTTTGCCGTTTGGCGCTGGCTGGGAGAGCATCTGGGCTGGTTTCTGGGAGGAAGCCTCCTCTTCAGCCTGGTTTTCGCCATCTTTATTCTCAATACACACAAAAATCCCGCCTTCAAAATATCCTGGATTGTTCTCGTATTTATCTTGCCGCTTTTCGGCGTCATGTTGTATCTGTTCAGTTCTTTCAACTGGGGCTATCAGGCGCTGAACAGGAGACTGACCCGCATCGAGAAAAAAACGGCGGAGCACTTTCCCGCGAACGACGAGCTTTATAAGAGTCTCGATCGGCCGGAATCACGACATATTCACAATATTTGCCGCTACGTAAAGGACTATGCCGGACACCCCGTCTATGTCGACACGCGGGTCGAGTATTTTCCGCTGGGCGAAGCGATGTTCGAGTCGCTTTTGCGGCGGCTCGAGGCGGCGCAAAAATTCATTTTTCTTGAGTTCTTCATTATTGCCGAGAGCTACATGTGGGGACGCATTCTCGAGGTACTTAAGCGTAAGGCGGCGGAGGGCGTCGAAGTGCGCGTGCTCTATGACGGCACCGTGGCGGTTTCGCTTCTGCCGTACAATTATCCCAAGCGCCTGCGGCAACTGGGGATCAGCGCCAAGATGTTCGCGCCGCTTCAGCCCTTCCTTTCCACACACTACAATAATCGCGACCATCGCAAGATAGTTGTCATTGACGGCGAGATCGGCTATACCGGCGGCGTCAATATCGCCGACGAGTATATCAACCGCTACGCCAAGCAGGGCCATTGGAAGGATACGGCGGTTCTGCTCGAAGGCGCGGCCGTTCGCAGTCTGACCGTGATGTTCCTGCAAATGTGGAACATTGACGAAGCTGTGTGTGAAGATTTCACCCCGTATCTGGTGGAAGTTGCGGGTTCGGCGGTGACGTCGGCAAATTCGCAGATAGTTCAAGGCGCGGCGGCAGATTCAACGGATTCGCTGAAGGACTCGGCAGATTCGGTCGTTTCGGCGGGTTCGATAGCGAAGCCGACGGTTCAACTTCCCGGCACGACTGCTCAAGCCGGCACAACCGCACAGGGCTATGTTTTGCCCTTCGCCGAAAATCCTTTGAGCGACGAACGGATCGGCGAGACGGTCTATCTGGATATGATTAATAACGCGCGGGATTATATCTACATAATGTCGCCGTATTTGGTGATCAATAATGAAATGACGGTGGCGCTACTGATGGCGGCGAAGCGCGGGGTCGATGTGCGCCTCTCGTTGCCGAGCATTCCGGATCATAAGTGGGTCTATGCCATGGCGCACGCGCAGTATCCCGAGCTGATCCGCGGCGGGGTGCGGATTTACGAGTACACACCGGGCTTTGTGCACGGCAAGATGCTGATCAGCGACGACCGCTTGGCGATTGTCGGTACAATTAATCTCGATTACCGCAGTCTCTACCACCATTTCGAATGTGCGGTCTATCTATACGATGTTCCGATTATTCCGGAAATTCGCGCCGACTTCGAGCACGTTTTTGCCCGATCTCAACTTTATACGGAAGAGATAATTCGTAGGGATGGCTGGGGGCGGCGGCTCATCGGACGGCTATTGATGATTTTCGCGCCGCTGGTTTGAGTTCGCGCCCCGACAATATTCGGTATAATGTGCGAACAGTGCATATTGAACAGGAGCAGGACATGAGCAGACCCGAACAGACCAAACAACTGCTGGCCGACAGCTTAAAGAAATTAGTGACAAAAAAACCGCTGGCTAAGATCAGCATCGGAGATATTACCGCCGAAGCCGGCGTCAATCGTCAGACGTTTTACTATCATTTTCTCGACAAGCAGGATCTCGTTTGCTGGATTTTTGACCGGGACGTTGGCCTGATCGCAGGCTATGACGTGGAGGATACCTCGCCGCCGGAGGAGCGCTCCATGTTGGATGA
>JAAZIX010000148.1 GCA_012800655.1 Clostridiaceae bacterium
AATTTTGTAATTCATAGTTTACCGTCCTCTAATGATTTCATCAGTCCGCCGCTTGCGATGATTTCCTGCAGGAAGGGGGAGAAAGGCGGGAAGGTATCTTCTGTTCCTTGGGTCAGGTTGCGCAGGATCCCGGCGTTGAGGTCAACGGAGACCTGATCGCCGTCCTGAATGTCCAAATCGCTGACCACGATGGGCAGACCGATATTGATGGAATTGCGATAGAAAATTCGCGCGAAGCTCTTCGCGATCACGCAGCTCACGCCGCTGGTCTTGATGGCGAGCGGGGCGTGCTCACGCGAGGAACCGCAGCCGAAGTTGTAGCCGGCGGCGATGATATCTCCGGGGTTCAGGCGTCGGCTGAATTCCGGGTCGATATCAGCCATGCAGTGCGCGGCCAATTCCTTCGGGTCAGAAGTGTTGAGATAACGCGCCGGGATGATTACGTCGGTATCGACATGGTTGCCGTAACGCAGGGCTTTTCCTTGACAAATCATATTTACTCTCCTTATCGTGCGTCGAACATAGCGCTCATCAAGCGTATGGTAGTTCGAATTTATTCTTCTTCAATGGCGGGCAGTTCATCCGGGGAGGCGACCCGTCCCAGAACCGCGGAGGCCGCGGCGACGGCGGGACTGGCCAGGTAGACTTCGCTGCCGGGGTGGCCCATGCGACCGACGAAGTTGCGGTTGGTCGTGGCGACACAACGTTCCCCGTCGGCAAGGATGCCCATATGTCCGCCGAGGCAGGGCCCGCAGGTCGGGGTCGAGACGGCACAGCCGGCGTTGACGAAGATGTCGAACAGCCCGAGGTGAATCGCGTCGAGATAGATTTTCTGAGTGGCCGGGAAAATCAGGCAGCGGACGCGCGGATGGATGCGGCGATTTTTGAGGATTCCCGCGGCGGCGATCAGATCGCTGAGACGGCCGTTGGTGCAGGAGCCGATGACCACCTGGTCGATTTCGAGATCTTTGGCGACCGCGTCAATGGGACGGGTGTTTTCCGGCAAATGCGGGAAGGCGACGGTCGGGCTGAGCTCCGACAGGTCGATGCGAATGACGCGCTCGTATTCGGCTTCGGGGTCGGCCGCGTAGACGCGGGGCGGCTGAGCGCCGTGGGCGCGGATATATTCCAGAGCCTGCTCGTCGACCGGGAATATGCCGTTCTTGGCGCCGGCTTCGATGGCCATATTGCAGACGCAGAGCCGATCGTCGACGGTCAGATTGGCGACGCCGGGGCCGGTGAATTCGAGGGATTGATAGAGGGCGCCGTCGACGCCGATTTTGCCGATGAGGTGCAGGATCAGGTCTTTGCCAGAGACATGCGGCGGGAATTTACCGGTCAGTTCGACGCGGATGGCGCGGGGAACCCTCAGCCAGACCTTGCCGGAAGCCATGGCGGCCGCCATATCGGTCGAGCCGACGCCGGTGGAGAAGGCGCCCAGTCCGCCGTAGGTGCAGGTGTGGCTGTCGGCGCCGATGATCAGGTCGCCCGCGCTGACCAGTCCCTTTTCGGGCAGAAGCGCGTGCTCGATGCCGGCCTGACCTACATCATAGAAATGGGTGATGTCGTGGCGGCGGGCGAATTCGCGAACCTTTTTCGACTGTTCGGCGGCCTTGATGTCCTTATTGGGGGTGAAATGGTCGAGAACCAGGGCGATTTTATCCTTATCAAAAACGGTGGAAATGCCGGCTTTGTCAAACTCGTTGATGGCGACCGGCGCCGTAATATCATTTCCCAAGACCAGATCGATTTGCGCCAGGACGATTTCGTCGGCCTGTACGGAATCACGCCCGCAGTGGGCGGCGATGATTTTCTGGGTCA
>JAAZIX010000149.1 GCA_012800655.1 Clostridiaceae bacterium
CAACAGCTCACCCGCCACTATTTTAGGTACACGGGGCATGGCACTTATATGGAGATTTATTGTATGTGCTATAATTTTTAGGCAGGGTATCCGTATGAGACAGGAACAACAGACAAGAGAAACAGTTGCGGAGCAGTCTTCGGACTCTCCAAAGTCCTTGCGTCGGAGCGTGCGGCAGGGCCTACTGCAGCGGCGGCGCATCTTATTCAAAAACACCTTGATCGTTATTATTGTCCTGGTTCTGCCGCTATTGCTGTTTCAGTTGCTGTTTATCAACTGGAACCGGCAAATAAACGATGTTACGTTGGAACACAACCATAGTGCTTATCTCCAGCGTACCGCAGCACGTATAACCCACGAGATGAGACAAATTTCCGGGCAACTCATTTCCACCCTGCTGAGATTCGGTGAAAAACTCCACATGTTGGCATCCAAAGTCGCTCTGACAATGGATGATGCCCGTTGGATAGATAGCCTGCAAAAAGAGTTGAGTAATATCGTCAACCGCGTTGATTATATTTACGCTGCTACCATAAAGGACGATGGCGGCCGCGAAGCCGGCTATGCAAGCCAATATGGAGAGCGAAAAAAAGCAGATATTACGGATTGGCCGGAGTTCGACTTAGGTGAAATCGATGCCAGCCGCGTGATATTTAAACATGAAACGAACTGGCCGACAAACAGCCCGCGGAATGACGGGTTCTTGACTTTGACGCACGAACTCACTCTCAGCAATCGGCACCGTTGCCGTTTCACGGTTGTCTTCTACCCCAAACGCTTTGTGGAATGGTTTTTGGATAATGCCGCCGCCAATATTCCGGCCAGTTTTCTTTGTGACAAAGAGGGGCGCATCATGCTGGGCAACATTGCCGACGCTGACGAAGCATTCCTGAAAGATGTTATTGATCGGGAAAGGCTCAATTTTTTCGATACCGGCCAAGCGGACGACAAGATGCATATGACGGAAACGGGGCTGTATTACAAGCTCCAAAGAATAGAACCGCTGGATATGTGGATAGTGAGTTTATCAACGCGCGAAAACAATCTGCCGTTGATTCTTTCGATTAACATGGAAGTGCAACAGATGATGTTTTTTGCGGCAGTCTTTTTATTTGTCATCGGCGTTATTATAGCGTTGCAGACCTATATGCCGATCCGAAAAATTGTCCGCCAAATTGAAATCCGTTTTAAACGGTCCGGTTTCAGTACGGAGAACGGGACCGACGACAGAGAATATAATGCCGGTAGAAGCAAGGATGAGTTGGCTTACATACAGAGCTATCTGGACAGAAGTTCCGCCCTGACATCGGAACTGCGTCAGGAACTGAACAAGCGTATGGCTATGCTGGAGAAAGAGCAACTGTTTACATTGCAGACTCAAATTAATCCCCATTTTCTGTACAATACTCTCGATGCAATCAACTGGCGAGCCATTACCGAACTGCAACATGATAATGTCATTTCTCAGGCTACACGCTCGCTGTCCAAAATTCTCAAATCGGCGACCGTGGCAAATGTGGTAGAGCACACAGTTGAGCAGGAAGTTGAATTGGTGAGGGAATATATCCATATTGAGCATTTACTGCGTGGTAAGACCTTTGAAACTTTCTGGGCCGTCGATCCGGAGTTATTGTCGCAGCCGATTATGAAGTTGTCTATCCAGCCATTGGTGGAAAACAGCCTGCAGCACGGATTTAAAGAAACAGATAAAAAAAATTATTTGCTTATTTCCGTACAACGCGGAGACGACGGGATATCAGTCTCCGTACAGGATAACGGCAGCGGAATTCCCGCCGCCAAATTGGCGGAATTACGTAGCATATTGGCCGATGATTATCAGAATCCTCCGGCGAGACATATCGGCCTGGCTAATGTCAGTTATCGTTTGGTACTGCTGTACGGCGATTCTGCTCGCCTCAGCTTAGACAGCAAGGAAAACGTGGGCACGGAATGCCATTTCTCTTATCGCGAGGATCCGCGTCATGTTTAGTCTTGTGATCGCCGATGATCTGGCAATGATCAGACAGGGGCTGGAAGCATATATAGCGGCTCGTTACTCGAATATAGATATTCTCCGGGTCTGCAAAGACGGGCGGGAAGTTATGTCAGTACTGGAAGAAACAGTGGTTGACATCCTGATTACCGATATCCGTATGCCCATATACAGCGGGCTGGAATTGGCGGAATATATTCATGTCAATAAGCTCAACACGCAGGTTGTCATGATCTCTGCCTATAGTGAATTTGAGTATGCCCGAGAAGCGATGCACTACGGAGTCGGCGCCTATTTGCTCAAGCCGATTGAACCGTTGCAGCTATGTGCAGCTTTGGATCAGGCAATAGACAACGTGGTGGAAGAAAGAAAAATACAACGGATCCGGAACAATGCCGGACAAGCCGATGTTTTTGTTGAGAATTACAGATCTGCATTAAGCGCATATATTGACGGAGGATATTCAATTGAGCATTTAACGCGAATCGGAGCGGCCGGAGGCTGGTTACAAATGGTAAGCGATTATGATTACTATCTTTTGGACATTTATCGGGAATCCGACATGTTCCGGCAACAAGCGGAAAGATCTGCTCTGCCGGGCAATCTGATTGAAATACAGCGGAGAGCCGGAACAACAACCATGCACATGTATGAACATATAATTCTGGCCGATATGACCGGACGAAAACGTTCTTCTATCCTGGCATCCCTGCAAAACAACGTGCCGACGGGGCGGGTACTCTTGTCCGGCAAGCTCAATTTAAGCGACTTGCCTCTTATACCCGATCTGCAGCAAAAATTTGTGCGATATGCAGTCATGGTGGATTTAGTGCAGGTTGAAGAACGCGAACGTTACTTGAAGCAGGTGTATTCCATTCATGGGGCTCATGGCTCATTTAACACTCTTCTGAAAATCTGGAGTCACTTTTTGCTCAGAGAGCTACTTGTTCGCGACGCGGATTGTGACCGACTCCGACAGTACTGTGCGGATCACTGTTGGTATGAATCGACAGAGAGTATTTCGGAGAGCTTTGCCGAGGAAATTTGGCGGAAGCTGGATACCATGTTTTTGGCGGCCTGTCAGCAACCCGACCAAATTTCCGATCTGGTTCAGCGCTGGGTAGAGGAGAACTTTGAGCCTACCATCTCGTTGTCTTCTGTAGCCAAAGCTCTGTTTCTCAACGACTCCTATCTGAGCCGTACATTTAAAGCTGAGACCGGACGCCGCTTTGTGGATTATCTGATTGATGTGCGCATTGAGCGGGCTAAAAAACTTCTGGAACAAGGTAATTTGACAGTTGATGAAGTTGCGGCAACCGTCGGCTATACGAACAAACAGTTTTTCAGTCGTACATTTAAGGAGCGAACGGGGCAGACCGTTGCCGACTATATGCGAACCAACTTATCCCTGACATACAACTGATTTTATCACGAATTATGTATTCGACCGGCTGTCGACTGCTCTCCGCGCAAAACCGTGCAAAACAACTCCAGACCAATTGGTTCTTATATTAATAGGAATTTCTTGCAAGCGTTATGCAAAACTTGCACAAAAAGAGCCGTGTAAACTCTGCAAATACGTGGTTACGCGGCTCTGCTTTTGAGTGTGCTCGGCTATAATACAAGAAGGAATCAGGAGGAAATCGCAATGAGAAATATTCCAAGTCCTAATCCCGACCGACCGTTCTTACCGGCTATAGACATAGATACCAGAGTTGGTGTGTGCCCGCATCATACGCGCACGCAGACGCCGGAGCAGTTGATTGCCATGCTGGATCAGTATGATATCGCCTCGGCGGTGACCTATCGCAGTGAGGCGAGATTGCGTCCGGATCAGTTCAATGCGGTAATGAGACGGGATGCGGCCGGCTCCGGCGGACGTATCCGCTACTGTTGCATTCTCGATCCGGGGTTGGGAGCACATTCGTTGCCCGGAGAAGGAGATCTGCGCGCGCGTCTTCTCCGTGAGCGCCCGGTGGCGGTGCGCGTTGAAGCCCGGTCAGCTTTTGTGCCGTTTACGCCTTTCTTTTTCGAGCATATCTGTTGTGTTCTAAACGAGTTGTGTCTGCCCTTGTTGATACCGGCCGATGAGCTGGACTCCTATGACCAATTGCGGGAAATGGCCGAGGCTTTCCCGGATATGCCGCTCGTTCTGTTGCACGGCGCGATGTGTCGGACTCGAGCATTGGAGCCGCTTCTGCGCAAGCTGCCTAATTTTTACGCCGACTTCGGCGTTATGCTGAGCATGGATTTTCTGGAAGATTTATCGCGAGCCGGTGTCGGTATGCGGCAGATCATGATCGGCAGCGGTCTCCCGGCCTTTGTTCCGGCCGGAAGTCTGGCCGTGGCAACCTATGCAAACATACCATTGGAGGACAGACGGGCAATTTTGGCCGGAACCTGGGAACGTTTAGAAAGCGAGATTCGTTATGACAATTTATGAGGAAGCACGCCTGGGACTGCCGATTTCAGTTCCGATTATTGATGCGCACTCGCATTTGCAGTCTTATTACTTACACCAGTGGTACGTATCTCCCGACTCCGTTTCGCCGGAGGCCTATATCGACTGTCTGGATCGTTTAGGTTTTGACTGTGTGGTGACGGGGCCGCACGACCTGATTCTCGGTTGCATGGAAAGTTGCAACGCCTATGCGGCGGAAATATCCGAGCTGCTGGATGGTAGGGTCTACGGCTATATCGTGGTTTCACCCGTTGCCGGGATGAAAGCGGTCAAAGAACAGATTCGTTTATATCAGGACAATCCCAGATTTGTCGGTTTCGGTTTTCTGCCGGGATATAACGGCCAACTCGATGAACCGGCTTATCAATATGCTATCAGGGTCGCCGCCGAACTGCGGGCTCCGGTTGAGGTGCATACCTGGTATGATAATCCGCCGTTGCGGGGGGTGGCCCGTCTGGCCGAAGAGAATCCCGGAGCTAAGGTGATCTGTGCTCACCAGGGTGGCGGCACGGCAGAGTTGAGCGATCGGCTCGGTGAAATGATGCGGGAAATCCCCAATTTGTATGTGGATAATGTCGGATCCTTGGAAAACACGTACAGTATGGAAGAAATGGTGGAAGTCTTCGGTGAGGACAGGATAATTTTCGGCACGGATATCGTCAGTCTGGATCCACGGTTTGACTTCGGCCGCTTGGCACTGGCCCCACTTTCAGATGACATAAAGCGCAAAATCTTTGCTGATAATTTCCAACGTCTGTTGCAGGATTCGCATATGGGGAAAATTAATCTGAGCGGCAAGCGTACGGCCAAGTGCTCAGCAAGTTCATAAAGGAGCAGTGAAGATGATCGATGCGGTGAACGAAAATGTTGCGATGGGTGGCAATAATAGCAAACCTCGCTTGAAAGATGTCGCTCAGGTCTGCGGTGTTTCGATTTCAACTGTATCCAGAGTACTGAATGATCATCCGGCCATTAGTGTGGATACAAAGCAACGCGTCCTGGCGGCGGTCGAAGCAATCGGCTATCGTGCACCGCGCCCACAGCCGAATGCTCCGGGAGACGTTGCGGCTATGATTGTTCCGGAGCTTCAGTCCGTATATTATGCCAAAATGGCCGATTTGGTCAGCAAGGAATTTTGTCGTAAGGGCTTTCGTACTGTTATTTCAGCAAGCAATTTCTGTGAGGATTCGCTCTTTGATTTATTGCGTCTTTACATTGCCTTACGAGTTAGCTGCCTGATAGTTATGATAGATGCCAATGAAACTATTACCGAAGCCAGCTTGGCACTGGTCAGTGACAGTGGGCTGCCGACCTGTTTCATTAGTGCACAGCAGGAATTGGAGATTCCTTTTGATTGCATTCAAATTGATGAGAAATACGGTGTAAATTTGGCTGTGCAGCATTTAGTGCGTTGCGGCTATAAACGCTTGGCCCTGATCGGAGATGTACAGACACCGAACAATTATCATTATTTTGTTGAAAGCCTACGTGCTCATGGCTTGAATGTTGACGAAGAACGAATGGTCATGACTCGTGCCCGCGGCGAAGTCGGCGGGTATCGGGCGGCACATAAGCTACTGAGCAAGGAAGGACAAAGACCGGACGCCATCTACGCTTGCTACGATCAACTGGCTATAGGTGCGATGAATGCAATTTATGAGTACGGCTTGAAAATTCCCAACGACATTGCACTCATGGGTTACGATAATATTGAGATCGCCCGTTTCGTCGGCGGTGGATTAACAACAATTTCCAACCCGTATGAGGACATGGTACGCATTGCCGTGCGCATTCTGCAGAACCGCCTGGATCAGCGTGATGCCGCCACTCAGCGCATAATGTTGCTCCCCAAACTGATCGAAAGAAATACAACCGGCATCCCGAATAAAACGAGGATAGAGGCAGGTCTGCCGTAAGAAGTCAATCCCAAAAAAGTGATTGATATAAAAACAGGAGAATCAAATGAGTATGGAACAGAAAACCCACAACCAATCTACAGAGGCGCACGTGTGGTGTGAGGAGGACAAGCTATATCTTTGGATGCAGCTTCTTGGTTTTGACGTAACACAGCCGGACTATGGCGTCGGCGAACTACTGAAACGGATGCAGATGCAACCGCACGCAGTCATGCTCTATGTGTTTTCTCCGGATATTATTCATCTGCACGAGGGCATGGAGCGCGAAGTGGTTTTTCCGGCGGACTACTGTGCGTCATACGGCTGTGCACGGAATCATCTGCGCTACCGGCAGGCCTGGACTAATTATGATCTGCGCGGTCTAGTACGCGTTCTGCGCGAGCACAATATCGATGCCTATCTCAGCATAATGGGTCGGAGCATGCAGGATTTTTACCACAAAGAATGGCTGAGCGAGCATAAAGAGATACTGATGTACGGCGAAAACCTCTTTATGAATGTGTTGCGGCGGTTAAATGACGGTAGCTATTACGAGGACTTTTTCGTTGAGAAATGCTACCAGGCGGTACGCGATTACGGGTTGAAGGGAGTTCATCTGGCGGACTGTTTCTGTCCCGTAGAGGGAAGCTGTTATTCCCGTGATTATTCGGCCGATTTTGTCGATCAGTTCGTGCAGCATACCGGACTGAAAGTGCCGGCAGAAATTGCTACAGGGTTTGATACCGACGCGCCGGAGCAGCTTGAAGCCCGGCGGCGCTGGATCTGGGGCGAACACCGCGAACTCTGGATCAGATTTTCGGCCTGGCGCTGGCAGGGGTTTATGGAAAAGCTGTGCGGCTCATTGGCTCGGCTGGATGCCAAGGTCTCCATTTTGGGTGCCTATCTGACCGATCCCTTTGAGACGCTTTATATCACCGGCATTGATCTGGCCGCGCTGATTGCGGCGGGCGTTGACAGCGTGACGCTTAATGTTCTGCCGGACAGCGTGCGGGGGCCGGGACTGGCAAATCTGTTGCACAAGCTGGTTAATATGCTTCCTCTTATGGGGGCGCAGATCGGGTCGGAGCATCTGCTGAGCATGATCGGCGTCAAGGATTCGACGGAAGAATTTGACGTGTTGGCGCATCGTCCGGCCAGTCTGGAGCGCACGACCTATATGGCGCTCGGTTACCAACTGGCGCAAGGACAAGCATTTCAGCGAGCTGCTTCCGGACTATTGGTTTGCCTCGCGGACGGGGTTACGGCGGATCAATGGGAAACTCTGCGGGGCTGGTTCAAGGAGACTTATAGCCATGACGTGACGGAAGTCAGCGGTCCGTTTGTGCTGTGGTCGCAGTATGCTCAGGATCGGTTGCTGCCGGAGTATATTGCCACCCGCCGCTGGTCGCCGCACAAGTATCTGACCGAATTGAGTCGTCGCGGCTTGATTTTCGGCGGAGCGACTCGAGCGGAGACGCTGAACGGGTTGCGCAACCCTCTATTCGTACCGAATTATGATTTACTTAGCGCGACCGAAAAAGCGGCGGTACAAGCGTATGCCGGGCCGGTGATCGGTACGGTGCCGGTGGGCTTTGACTGGACGACTGAGGTGTTGCAACCGCAGTTTAGACTGGCGGATCGCGATGTACGCTATCCCCAGGAAATGTTTGCCGTGATACCGGATGCCACAGCGGAGAGCCTGGCCGAACTGACGGCCGAATTAGCCGCCTACCCGGAGCGACCCGATACGCGCGAGGAGTATGCCGGTGATCTCGTCTGGGCACAGGAGAGCCTCTCCCCGTTCAGCAGTGTAGAAAAGGGCGACTTCCTGGATCCCGGAGACACCTTATACTTCAGCAAAATCTCCTTGGGCTTTCTGGAAGCGTTGACGGAATTATTTATGCGTCTGCGGCGGCAGACGGAGCCGTTGACCGTCAATCTGCCTTATACGCTGGTGCGACGGAGTGACGGTACGTATCTGCTCTGTATCTATAATACGTGCGAATATTACAGCAAGTTCCATGTACAGGCGCGTTATCCGATTCGCCGGGTGACGAACGTGACCGACTTTCCGCTACTTCCGGCCAAATTCTTCGTCGGTAAGGGAGATCAGGGGTTTGTGGCCCGATATGAGGAGGATTTTCCCTTCTCCGATCAGCGCCGAGAATTCTACAACAAGGTCGCGCCGGACGGCGTAGCAGCCTTTATTGTTGAGTTGGACGGAGTTTAGGAGAACTGAAAATGAAAGTAGCGGTATTAGGTTCAGGTAACGGCGGCTGTGCGGTGGCTTACGAGTGGGCGGCCAAAGGAAATGAGGTCAGACTGTTCGACTTCGATCGATTCCCGAAGCAGATCGAGGCGGTTCGTGCGGCCGGGGGAATCACGGCACGGGGAAAGTTGAATGGATTTGCGCCGATTGCGTACGTCGGTCACGATATTAAAGAAGCTTTAAGCGGTACGGATCTGGTATTTGTTGTTGGGCCGGCCTACAGCACGGAACTTTTTGCCCGGGCTTGCATCGGTGCGGTTGAGGACGGGATGATTTTTGTAATCATGCCGGCCTCATGTTTCGGCGCGTTGGTTTTCAAAAGTACGCTGGAGGCAGACGGCGAAAAGGCCGGCAAGAGATTGTATTTTGCCGAGACCTCGACACTGCCGTACGCGGTTCGGATAACCGCCCCGGCGACGATCACGCTGTTCAATCGCTTCGAAACCGGAGGCGGATTCCTGTCTGCCTTGCCGGCATCGGATACGGATTATGTGTATGAAAAAGTGATGCGGGGAATGGTCGGGATTGCCAAGGGAAAAAATGTGTTTCAGACTACTTTGCAAAACGGGAATGTGACAATTCATCCCGCTGTTTCTCTGATGAATGCGGCCCTGATCGAAAGAACGCACGGAGACTTCATGTTCTATGAAGAAGGGGTTACGCCGGCGGTCGGTCGGGTGATGAAGAGCGTTGATGACGAGAAGCTGGCCATAGCGGCGGCTTTGGATGTTACCGTGCAACGCGACTCCGTTATCGGCGTGGAGCAGGGTTATATGACGGAAGCTTCGTATGACCGCGGTTATGCCGAAGCTCCCGGCTTCAAAGGAATCAAAGCACAGGATTCTTTGGATCACCGGTACTTCAATGAAGATGTCGATTATTCACTTGTTTGCATGGTGTCTTTGGCCGAACAGCTCGGAGTAGCGACGCCGACGATGCGTGCCTTGATTCAAATTATTTCGGTGGCGATGGATCGTGATTATTTTGCGGAGGCTCCCAGAACGATGCGCACGTTGGGCTGGGCGGAGAAAACCGCCGCAGAACTGAAGGTGCTCGTCAGTTGAGTTTTTTGCTTACACTTTGCGCTGATTTGCAGAAAAAAAGCAGTGAAAGTTTCATTGTTTTGCCGTAAATCTGCAGGTGCTTACCTATAATAGGTGTCAGAGTGGTTATTAATACTTCCGGAGGTTTTTCTATGACGCAATATGTTTTTCCCGATTCAGGAACAGCGGAGCCGATTGATCAGCTACCCGATCCCTTTATACGAGCGGATGGGAGCCGAGTTACGGATCCTGCCGAATGGCCGGAGCAGCGTGAGTATCTGAAGCAGATGCTGGCGCACTATTTTTACGGTACCCAGCCGGAATACATTAATGATACGGTTGGAACAGTAACAGAACAGAATCTGCTTTTCGATGATCAGGTTATAGAAGAACAAGTGCTGATTTCGTTCGGTCCGAATCAGTGCTACAGTTTTCATGCGCGTATTTATCGGCCGAATATGCCCGGCTCATTTCCGGCGATTACATATAATTTACCGACTCTGCCATATTGGATGAGCCATCGTTTCGTGCGCGAGACGGTTGTTGAGCGACACTACATACAAGCGGAATTTAATCGGGAAGAACTGGCCTCGGACAATCATAATTTTTTCAATTCACCTTTGTGTAAAGATAATCCTGAGTGCACATGGGGAGCTCTTGCTCTGTGGAGCTGGGGGCACCGCCGTCTGGCGGATTATCTGCAGGAGCAGGACTATTGCAATCCCGATCAGATGGTGGCTACCGGTCAATCGCGCGGAGGCAAGACCGCTCTGTGCGCGGGTATTTATGACGAGCGTTTTGCCGTCACCGCTCCGAGCGGTTCGGGCTGCGGCGGTGCCGGCTGCTTGCGCTATTTCGGGTCGCGTCTGGGGCAAAATACCGGCTTTGTCGAGAATATCGGCCTGATGATGGCGCATGTTCCCTATTGGTGCGCGCCGCTTTTCACGGAGTTCGGCCAAAAATATCCGCCGCTCTTTCTTGACCGTGATTATAAATATGCTCTGCGGCATCCGGAAATCCCGCTTCTGCATCGTGAAATGCACCTGCCTTTCGACCTGCACACGGCCAAGGCTCTGATAGCGCCGCGCGGCCTGATTGATCTCGAGGGATTGTCCGACGATTGGGCCAACCCTTACGGAACGCAGGTTACTTGGCGGGCGGCAGACGAAGTGTTCCAGTTCCTGGGAGCTTACGGCAAGAACGCTCTGCACTTCCGTACCGGCGGGCATAACTACAACACGTACGACTTGAAAGCACTGCTGGATTATTGCGACGCGCTGTTTTTCGGCAAACCCTTCAGCGCGGAGCTGATTCGGATTCCGCCGCCCAAAGAACAGCAGGTCAGTTATTGTGCCTACCCGGCTAACAGTCCGGAAGCGGCCTTTGTCCGTGATCATATGGAGATCAGTTACCAGAAGTTCCACTTCGACTGGTCTAAACCTTAAACGTTGTGTGCAAAAGTTGCGCGTGTGACTTAGTGCGTGTGACTTAGTAATAATTAGTAGAAATTAATAGATAAGAATAGTAAGGAGATACTTATGGCAGGTGGACCTGGATCCTACGTCTTTGGGGCGGAGGAAAAGAAAGAACTGATGGATGTAATTGAGAGCGGGAACCTATTTCGCTACGGTAGTCCGGGCGTGGACGGATTTCAAGCTAAGGTAGCTACGTTCGAAACGGAAATGGCGGAACGGCTTGGGCACAAGCACGTTGTTGCGACCAGCTCCGGTACCGGAGCTCTGATGTGCTGTCTGGCGGCATTGGGAATCGGTGCCGGAGATGAAGTAATCGTACCGGGCTATACGTTCATTGCGTCGATATCTACGATCATACTGATGAATGCGATCCCGGTTCTGGCGGAGATCGATGAATCACTGACTATAGATCCGACCCGGATCGAAGAGCTGATTACGCCGCGAACCAAGGCGATTATGCCAGTGCATATGCTGGGCAATCCCTGTGATATGGATGCGATCATGGCTATTGCCAAAAAGCACAATCTCTATGTGATCGAAGATTGTTGCCAGGCCGTGGGCGCTTCTTATCGCGGACGGCGTTGCGGAACGATCGGAGACATCGGTGCCTATTCCCTTAATGTTTTCAAGACTATCACCTCAGGTGATGGCGGCTTCGTCGGAACGTCGGATCTTAATTTGTACGAACGAGCCTTTGGTTTTCACGACCAGGGACATAAGCCCCGTCGTATGGGCGTAGAGGTAGGCCGCCGGTCTATTGTTGGCATGAACATGCGTATGAACGAGCTCTCCGGTGCGGTCGCTCTGGCGCAGGGTCGCAAGTTGGACGGTATGCTCGATACGCTACGAACCAAAAAGAAGAGATTGAAGGATCAGCTGCAGGGACTGCCCGGGCTTGGTTTCCGCAGCATCAATGACGAAGGTGAATGTGCGACGCTCCTGACCCTGCTTTTTGACACGGCCGAAAGAGCGGCCAAGTTCTGCGAAGCCATGGGAACGGCTCCGATCTCTAATTCCGGCTGGCATGTGTATAACAATATGGAGCAAATTCTGAATAAGGTTACGGCATCCGGCGCGAATTGTCCCTATGATTGTCCGCGCTTTGAAAGCACCGTGGAATACCATAAGCACATGCTACCTCAGACGGATGATATTCTGGATCGCGCCGTCAATATTTCGGTCGGCGTAGTTGATAAGGGGCTTGGCTCGGGTTGTGGAATTAATATCAATTCTTCCGAGGCCGAGATTGATGCGGAGGCTACGCGGATTCGTGCGGTGGTTGCCGCTCTGTAAGTAAGTTTCGCCGGCCGGGAAGACCGGCCGGCGACTGTAGAGATCTTTAGAAAATTATTATTACTTCCGGAGGTCTTCGTATGTCGCAATATACTTTCCCCGATTCGGGTACCGTTGAGCCGATCGATTATCTGCCGGATCCTTTTTTACGAGCGGACGGCAGTCGCGTCACGGATCCCGCCGATTGGCCGGAGCAGCGCGAATACCTCAAACAAATGCTGGCGCACTACTTCTACGGAACGCAGCCGGAATATATCAACGATACAGTCGGTGAAATTAGGGAACAACGTCTGATTTTTGACGGGCAGGCGATTGAAGAAGAACTGACCATTTATTTTGGTCCGAAGCGGCGATACAGCTTCCCGGCGCGGATTGTCCGACCCAATTTGCCGGGCAAATTCCCGATTGTTACCTATAATCGAACACAAAGGCGGCCCTATATCTTTCTCCATCAAACAGTTGTCGAGCGCCAATATGTGCTGGCCGAATTCGATAAGGAAGATCTGGCTGCCGACAGCCCGCGATTCTATGAATCTCTCTTACATAAGGATCATCCCGAATGCACGTGGGGAGCGATTGCGCTGTGGAGCTGGGGACACCGCCGTTTGGCCGATTATGTTCTGACGCAGGATTATTGTCATCCGGAACAGCTGATCGCTACCGGCCATTCGCGCGGAGGCAAAATCGCTCTCTGTACCGCTATCTACGACGAGCGTTTCGCGGTTGCGGCGCCAAGCGGCTCGGGCTGCGGCGGCGCGGGTTGCTTACGCTATCTCGGAACGCGTTTAGGGAAAAACATCGGCTTTGTCGAAACTATCGGCCTGATGATGGCATTGGTTCCTTACTGGTGTACGCCGCTTTTCGCGGAATTCGGGCGGAAATACCCGCATTTTTACGAGGATCGCGTCTATGAGTACGCTTTGCGGCATCCGGAAATTCCCCGTCTGCATCGGGAAATGCACCTGCCTTTCGATTTGCATACCGCCAAGGCCTTGGTAGCGCCGCGGGCGCTCATATCGGTTGAGGGACTCTCGGATGACTGGGCCAATCCTTACGGAACGCAAGTTACCTGGCGGGCGGCGGATGAGGTATTCCAATTCCTGGGAGCTTACGGTAAGAATGCTCTGCATTTCCGTACCGGGCCGCACGACTATAACACCTACGATGTGACAGCCATATTGGATTTTTGCGATGCGCTGTTTTTCGGTAAACCTTTTAACCGGGAGTTGATTCGGATTCCGACGCCCAAAGAACAGCAGGTCAGCTATGCTGCCTACCCGGCTAACAGCCCGGAGGCGGCCTTTCTCCGCGACCGTATGGAGGTCAGTTATCAGAAATTCCACTTTGACTGGTCTCAACCGCAAAGGCGAACTCCGAGAGGTGCGCAGACTGTGGCTGAACACACGAAGGTGTATTAACAGGAGGTAAATTATGACCGCACAAATTGCCAATGATTTCAGCCGAGATGTTACAGATGAGATCCAGGCACTTTTGGATGCGCCCAGTCGCGATGTTTATCTGCCCGGCGGCACGTATAAAATCAGTCGACCGCTGAAAATTCGCAGCAATACACGCCTCAGTCTGGCAACGGATGCCACCGTGCGTTTGGCCGACGGGGTGTGTACGAGTATGCTCATTTGTGCTACACACGAAGTTTTTCTGGACAGCACATACCTCCAGAGAAAGGGCAACCAACGCTCCTATCCTTTTACTCCGCCCCGGAGTGAGATTAGCGGCGTTACCGAGAATATAGTTATTCGCGGGGGATGCTGGGACTCTAACAATGTCAACATGCCTCATTATTCGCTGCGTCAGCTTACATCCGCCCTCCAATTGGGCAATATCCGCAATATGCTGATTGAAGATCTGACCATCAAAGATCCTGGCGGCTTTGCCATCGTTTTGGACGGTGAGTATTTCACCGTGCAGAATATTTATTTCGACCATAACTTAATTTCGCCGAATATGGACGGTGTCCATATCATGGCTCCCTCGCGCTTCGGACATATCCGGGATATCAAAGGCCCGACCAACGATGACATGGTGGCTCTCAATGCCGGCGAAGGAGCGCGTCGCGGCCATATCACGGACATTTCCGTGGACGGTGTCTATGCCGAGAACTGCTACACCGGAGTACGCCTGCTGTCGACTTATGACAGCTATGTGGAACGGGTGTCGCTGAGCAACATCTACGGAAGTTTCCGCTACAACGCCGTTTCGATTACTCATCACAACCTGCATCCAGGCACGTCGATCTGGTTCGACCATATCTCCATCAGCAATGTGTTTACTTCCAAGGCCGGCCCGGAACTGCGCCGTCCGAATATGTATGAGAAGATGGATCACTGGGGTCGAGAAATCACGCCGATGATCTGGTTTGCGACCGGCGTGCGTTGTGGTCACATGGCTCTGAGCAATATCTGGCGCAATGAACGAACGGACACCGCCGCCGAATTAATCCGGGTTGACGAAGACGTTCAGATTGAGCGTCTGCATCTGACCGACATAACCGAAAAGCGACTTCTCCGCCGAGAAACTCCGATGATTTACAACGCCGGCGAGATTGAAGAACTGAGGCTGGATCGCGTGAGCAGCAGCGATGTTCGCTTTGTTAACGAAGGCAATATCAATAAACTAATAGACCGCGATCAAATATAAGGGAGAAAAACAGAATATGACCACACAAATTACCAATGATTTCAGCCGAGATGTTACAGATGAGATCCAAGCACTTTTGGATGC
>JAAZIX010000150.1 GCA_012800655.1 Clostridiaceae bacterium
AATTTTGTAATTCATAGTTTACCGTCCTCTAATGATTTCATCAGTCCGCCGCTTGCGATGATTTCCTGCAGGAAGGGGGAGAAAGGCGGGAAGGTATCTTCTGTTCCTTGGGTCAGGTTGCGCAGGACGCCTGCGTTGAGGTCAACGGAGACCTGATCGCCGTCCTGAATGTCTAAATCGCTGACCACGATGGGCAGACCGATATTGATGGAATTGCGATAGAAAATTCGCGCGAAGCTCTTGGCGATCACGCAACTCACGCCGCTGGTCTTGATCGCAAGCGGGGCGTGCTCACGCGAGGAGCCGCAGCCGAAGTTGTAGCCGGCGGCGATGATATCTCCGGGGTTCAGGCGCTGGCTGAATTCCGGGTCGATGTCCGCCATGCAATGCGCGGCCAATTCCTTCGGGTCGGAAGTGTTGAGATAACGCGCCGGAATGATTACGTCGGTGTCGACATGGTTACCGTAACGCAGGGCTTTTCCTTGACAAATCATATTTACTCTCCTTAACACTTAGTCTTCTTCAATGGCGGGCAGTTCGTCCGGGGAGCCGACCCGTCCCAGTACCGCGGAGGCCGCGGCGACGGCTGGGCCGGCCAGGTAGACTTCACTGCCGGGGTGGCCCATCCGCCCGACGAAGTTGCGGTTGGTCGTGGCGACGCAGCGCTCGCCTTCGGCGAGGATGCCCATATGTCCGCCGAGGCAGGGCCCGCAGGTCGGGGTCGAGACGGCACAGCCGGCGTTGACGAAGATGTCGAACAGTCCGAGGCGTATCGCGTCGAGATAGATCTTTTGCGTGGCCGGGAAAATCAGACAGCGGACGCGCGGATGAATGCGGCGGTTCTTGAGAATTTCCGCGGCGGCGATCAGGTCGCTGAGGCGGCCGTTGGTGCAGGAGCCGATAACCACCTGGTCAATGGCGAGATCTTTGGCGACCTCATCAATGGAGCGGGTATTTTCCGGCAAGTGCGGGAAGGCGACGGTCGGGCTGAGCTCCGACAGGTCGATGCGAATGACGCGCTCGTATTCGGCATCGGGGTCGGCCGCGTAGACGCGGGGCGGTTGCGCGCCGTGGGCGCGGATATATTCCAGAGCTTGCTCGTCGACCGGGAATATGCCGTTCTTGGCGCCGGCTTCGATGGCCATATTGCAGACGCAGAGCCGATCGTCGACGGTCAGATTGGCGACGCCGGGACCGGTAAATTCGAGAGATTGATAGAGAGCGCCGTCGACGCCGATTCGGCCGATCAGATGCAGGATCAGGTCTTTGCCGGAGACATGCGACGGGAATTGGCCGGTCAGTTCGACGCGGATGGCGCGGGGAACCCGCAACCAGACCTTGCCGGAAGCCATGGCGGCCGCCATATCGGTCGAGCCGACGCCGGTGGAAAAGGCACCCAGTCCGCCGTAGGTGCAGGTGTGGCTGTCGGCGCCGATGATCAGGTCGCCGGCGCTGACCAATCCTTTTTCGGGCAGAAGCGCGTGCTCGATGCCGACCTGACCGACATCATAGAAATGGGTGATGTCGTGGCGGCGGGCGAATTCGCGCACCTTTTTCGACTGTTCGGCGGCTTTGATGTCCTTATTGGGGGTGAAATGGTCGAGGACCAGGGCGATTTTATCCTTATCAAAAACGGCGGAAATGCCGGCTTTGTCAAATTCATTGATAGCGACTGGAGCCGTAATATCGTTGCCTAAGACCAGATCGATTTGTGCCAGGACGATTTCGTCGGCCTGTACGGAATCACGCCCGCAGTGGGCGGCGATGATTTTCTGGGTCATGGTCATTTTTGTGCTCATGCTTCTGTGCCTTCTTTCTTTAAGAGTATATATTCCAGGGAGTCGCAGAGTGCCTCCCAACTGGCGGCGACGACGTCGGTGCTGACGCCGACGGTGGTCCAGGATCTTTCGCCATCGGTCGATTCAATCAAAACTCGGACCTTGGAGGCGGTGGCCTCGGCGCCGGTCAGGACGCGTACCTTATAGTCGCTCAGACGCACATTGCTCAGTCCGGGGTAGAAGACGGAGAGGGCCTTGCGCAGGGCGTTGTCGAGAGCGTTGACGGGACCGTTGCCCATTGAGGCGGTGGTTTCCTCGCGTCCGTCGACCTCAATGCTCAGTATTGCCGAAGCGCTCCGTTCTCTGATCGGCGGCGG
>JAAZIX010000151.1 GCA_012800655.1 Clostridiaceae bacterium
GCCAGATCGGTATGGCTTCGCGCGAACTCAAGGATAGCGAAATCGCCAACGGTCTCACCCCCATCGTCATCGCAACGGACGGAATCGTTGTCATCGTCAACAATGACAATCCGATCGAGGGTATCACATCCGAAGAAATCACATCTGTCTTCAAGGGTGAAACCCGTGAGTGGAATAAGATAGGTCAATAATATGAACGCAATTCGTAAGCCGCAGGTACGGGGAAATCGTATAAAAGAGCTGCTTATGAAGGTAATCTTCCTGTCCGCCGCGCTTTTCAGCACGGCGGCAGTGTTGATTATCTGCCTATTCCTCTTTGCCCGGGGCATCCCGGCAATCAACGAGATCGGCTGGCTGAATTTCCTCACCGGAACCCGCTGGAAGCCTTCCGATGTCCCCCCGTCTTTCGGGATTCTGCCGATGATTGTCGGCAGTGTCTACGCCACAGGATTGGCCATTGCGATGGGCGCGCCCGTCGGCATATTGGCAGCCATCTTCATATCAAAATTCAGTCCGCCGAAAATTCGCCGTTTCATTAACGCCGCTGTTGGTCTTATGGCCGGTATCCCTTCGGTCGTTTACGGCTATTTCGGCATGGTTGTTATCGTTCCGGCGATCGGACGTACTTTCCGCGTGAGCGGCGCCAGCCTCCTGGCCGCCGGAATCATGTTGGCAATCATGATTCTGCCGACCATAATCCAGCTGAGTGTCTCGGCGATTGATGCCGTACCCGCAACCTACTACGAAGGCGCGCTGGCTGTTGGGGCGACCCACGAACAGAGTGTCTTTCGAGTCGTCGTTCCCGCCGCCCGCTCCGGAGTTCTTTCGGCAATCATACTCGGCGTCGGCCGTGCTATCGGCGAAACGATGGCCGTAACGATGGTCATAGGCAACCAGGCAGTCATGCCGGAGAGCCTGATCAGAGGAGCGCGAACCATGACCACTAACATCATTACGGAAATGGGTTATGCCGTCGATCTGCACTACGATGCGCTGATTGCCACCGGTGTAGTTCTGTTCGTATTTATACTGATTATCAACTTCAGCTTCTCGATTATAAAGAACAGAGGTATTAAGTATGACGGTAGCTGATCATAAGTCCTCGCGCAGAGAGTTGGCCCTGCGTAAACGCCACGAATGGCGCACCTTGTTGAAGCATCCCGCTTCACTGATCATGCGTCTCTCGGCCTACTTCGCAGCCATTCTAACCGTAGGAGTTCTGCTCTATTTGCTCGTCCACAATATTTTTCGGGGCATACCCCATCTTAACGCTGACCTGTTTGCCTGGAAATACACTTCGGACAATCTTTCGCTAGTTCCCGCCCTAATCAACACTCTAATTATGACCGCCTTCGCCCTTATTTTGGCAGTTCCGATCGGAGTAGGCGCGGCCATATATCTGGTTGAATACTCACAACAGACCAGTAAGATCATCCGCGTTATTCGCCTGACCACAGAAACCCTGGCCGGGATCCCCTCAATCGTCTACGGTCTCTTCGGTTCGTTGTTTTTTGTCCGCTTTCTTGGCTGGGGCTTATCACTGCTTGCCGGAACCTGTACCATGGCGATCGTTATCCTACCGCTGGTCATTCGCTCGACGGAGGAGGCACTGATCGCCGTTCCCGATGCCTGGCGCGAGGCCAGCTATGCCCTCGGTGCCGGAAAACTGAGAACCGTATTCAAGGTTGTTCTTCCGGCCGCCATCCCCGGCATACTCGCCGGTATCATCCTGGCCACCGGTAGAATAGTCGGCGAAAGTGCCGCTGTCATGTATACCGCCGGCTCCGTTCCGGAAATCCCCGGCGGGCAAAATTTTCTCCATGACCCCGTCCGCACTTTGGCCGTACACATGTACGTACTTTCCAGCGAAGGTTTACACCCGGGTTCGGCCTACGCAACCGGTCTGGTCCTTATGGTAATGGTATTGATTTTGAACACACTCTCCCGCTATTTTGCCAAGCGTTTACGCGTCAAGGCGGGACAAAAGGATGCAAACGAATGACAAATAATGAAATAACAATGGAAGAAATATTGGGACACGATGTTGCCCGGGATCTCACGGACGATGCCGTTCTGGATATTGCCGCGCCGCTCAGCGATAAAATCGCTTTTGAGATCAGAGATTTAGATCTGTTCTACGGCGATTTTCAGGCCCTGAAAAACGTGAATATGGATATTCGCCAAAATGCGATCACCACTTTCATCGGTCCCTCCGGCTGCGGCAAATCAACGCTTCTGCGTTGCCTTAACCGCATGAACGACCTAATCGAATCATGTCGGATCGAAGGATCGATCAGCCTGTACGGCGAGAATATCGGTGGCAACAATATCGATGTCAACATGCTCCGTAAGCGGGTAGGAATGGTTTTCCAAAAACCCAACCCCTTTCCCATGAGCGTTTATGACAATGTTGCCTACGGACCGCGCACCCACGGCATACGCAGTCGCGCCAAGTTGGACGATCTGGTGGAGTCGGTTCTGCGCGAAGCCGTCCTCTGGGACGAGGTTAAAGACAGTCTGCGTAAGAGCGCTCTGGCTCTCTCCGGCGGACAGCAGCAACGGCTCTGTATAGCTCGCGCCCTGGCCGTGCGCCCGGACGTGTTGTTGCTCGACGAACCGACCTCCGCGCTCGACCCGATCTCCACCTCCAAAATCGAGGATCTGGTCATGCGGCTCAAGTCAACGTATACTATCGTTATGGTAACGCATAATATGCAGCAGGCAGTTCGTATTTCCGACGAAACCGCCTTCTTCCTCTTGGGAGAAGTTATCGAAATGACCGACACCAAGAGCCTGTTTGCGATGCCCGCCGACAGACGGACGGAAGCCT
This sequence comes from Clostridiaceae bacterium, assembly GCA_012800655.1. Lineage (GTDB taxonomy): Bacteria > Bacillota > Clostridia > Saccharofermentanales > Fastidiosipilaceae > JAAZIX01. The sequence goes on from JAAZIX010000151.1 coordinate 2,831, forward strand.
ACATCACCGGTAGATTCGGATAAGGAGATAAAAATGCGTCGTAATTTTGACCGTCAATTAGGAGAACTCAATGTCGCTCTAATTCGTATGGGAGCAGCCTGTGAGACCATTATCAATAAGGCCATCCGCGCCCTGTACAATCATGATCTTTCACTGGCACGCGAAGCCGTTCGCGAAGAAAAAGAAATCGATCGCATGGAGCGCGAAATCGAAAACTTCTGTCTACAGCTGATTCTGCAACAGCAGCCCGTGGCCGGTGACCTGCGTATTATCAGTTCGGCACTGAAGATGATTACCGATCTGGAGCGCATCGGCGACCAGGGTGCCGATATAGCCGAGATTATCAGTATGGACAACCTTGAGCTGACCGGAGAGTTGCGTCCACCCATCATTCAGATGGCGGAGGCCACCTGTCGCATGGTAACACAAAGTATTGATGCCTATGTTCGGCGTGACCTGCAACTGGCCGAGTACGTAATCGCTTCCGACGATATCGTCGACGATTTGTTTGTGCGTATTCGCAGCCTGCTGATCGAAACAATTGCCAACCATGGTGAGGACATGGCGGAGAAAGTCATCGACCTGTTAATGATTGCCAAGTATTTCGAACGTATCGGCGACCATGCGACCAATATCGCCGAGTGGGTGGTCTTCGCCATAACCGGTCGCCACAAGGATTTGCCTTCCGCACCTGAGCATCCGGAGATGGATTCAGCCGGGAGCTTAAAAGATGACTAGTTCACCCGCCGGCAAGACCCTAATCTACTGTGTCGAGGACGACAGCGGTATCCGCAATATGCTGGTCTATGCTCTAAATCAGGCCGGCTACACCGCCGAAGGTTTTCGTTCCGCGCCGGAGTTTTGGCAGGCAATGGAAAAGGCCACGCCGGATCTGATTTTGTTGGACATCATGCTGCCGCAGGAGGACGGACTGTCCATTCTGCGTCGCCTCCGCGCCGACAGTCGCTTTGCTCTCATGCCGATTATTATGCTCACCGCCAAGGGGACCGAGCTTGACAAGACACTCGGTCTCGATGCCGGAGCCGACGATTACATCGCCAAACCTTTCGGCATAATGGAGCTCATGGCCAGAATTCGCGCCGCCCTGCGGCGCAGTCGGGGAGCTTTTATGTTGCGGGAACGCAAAATTATTGACGGCGCAATAGAACTGGACTCCGACCGCCACCAGGTCACGGTCGACGGCGAGCCGATCACTCTGACCCTAAAGGAATTCGGTCTTTTGGAACTTTTCCTGACTCATGTCGGTATGGTTCTGACCCGCGACCAAATCCTGCAAAATGTTTGGGGCTATGACTACGACGGCGGCACTCGAACCGTCGATATGCACATCACCTCTCTAAGAAGTAAGCTGGGAACATCGGGACAACGCATCGAGACCATTCGCGGCCTGGGATACCGCTTTAACGAGGAAAAATAAACCGCCTATAGCTTATGAAACGCAGAATTACCGCATACATAATAATCAGTGCTTTAATTACCCTGCTTCTGACCGGAACCTTTACAGTTATCCTCTTATATAATCATCACAAAGGCAGTGTTCAAAACGACGTCCGAGCCTTTGGGCAACTCCTAAAGTCCGCTCAGGAAACCGCTCGGGACAATGCCTCACGCACCGAAGCTACGGACGACCCGACCTTGTTGCCGGAATGGTGGTCGGATATCATGGAAACCTTTTCACATCAGACCGCCCGCTCAAATGAATTGTATCGCCTGACGGTGATTCGTCCAAGCGGAGAAGTGCTCTACGAAAGTCTGACCGACCCGAAAGAAATGGAGTTTCACGCCGATCGCCCGGAATTCATCGCCGCGCAACTCAGCGGTAATGGCGAAGCGACTCGCGGCTCCGACACGATCCGCAAAGATTTTTATTACTATGCTCTCAAGCTCAATAACGATCTGGTAATGCGCGTATCCCGCAGCATGGATTCAATCTGGACTTCCTTCAGCACCGCTCTGCCGGCGTTGATTTCCATTCTGTTGGCAATTGCCGTTCTGCTCCCGATTTGGGCGAGCTGGCTGACCCGTCGTCTTTTGAAACCTCTGGATACTTTGGATCTCAATGCTCCGTTGGATAATCGCACTTATCCGGAGCTCAGCCCCCTACTACTAAATATTGATCGTCAACAGCATCTGATCGGTGCCGCAAGTCAGGAACTCAAGCGCCGCGAACATGAATTCACCGTCCTCATTGACAATATGCAGGAGGGGCTCGTCCTGCTGGATGCCACAGACAGTATAGTCGTCGCCAACCCCGGCGCCGTTACCCTGCAGGAGCCGGGCTACAGCCGCTCCGAACTGATCGGTAAGCATTTCTCGGTTCTGATGCGCCACCCGGATTTCCTTCATCTGCCGCATACTCTGCGCTCACGCGGCGTAAATGTGAATCAGAACATCTCCCTGGATAACCGCATATATACCGTGTCTGCCACAGCGATTTATAACAGCCGCAATGAGTACACCGGCGCCATCCTTCTAATTCGCGACACCACGGAGCAGGCCGAGACCGAGCGCTTCCGCCGCGAATTCACCGCTAATGTGTCGCATGAGCTGAAAACACCGTTGACCACTATCACCGGTTATGCCGATCTGCTGAGCAATAATATGGTTCAATACGCTGATGTCTCATCTATCGGTGCCACCATAGCCACCGAAGCCGCCAGTCTGTTGCGCCTGATTGACGATATCATGCAACTCTCCCGTCTGGACGAAAATAAAATGCCGACCGACTTCCGAGTTATGGAGGCCGGCAATATAATCGCCAAGTCGGTTGCCGCGCTGACGCCGCAGGCCGTGGCCGCCGAGGTCAGCCTGACCGCCGATATAAGTGAGGACTGCCCCGTCCGAGCCGATGATCATCTGTTGCAACAGCTGATTATGAATCTGATCGATAACGGTATCCGTTACAATCGCCCCGGCGGCGAAGTGCGTCTATGTTGCTGGACGGATGAGCGTAACCTGACTCATATCAGCGTCGCCGATACCGGAATTGGCATTCCTCCCGCCGATTTGCCGCGCATCTTCGAACGTTTCTATCGCGTAGATAAAAGCCATGACCGCAAAACCGGCGGCACAGGGCTGGGCCTATCCATTGTTAAACATCTTACTGCCTTGTTCGGCGCGGAAATCCGGGTTCAGAGCGAGCCGGACGTAGGATCAATTTTTACAATTGTTTTTCCGCACTGTTAATCTGCTGACTCGTCATCATCCTGATCGGACTTCTCGCGGCGGAGGCTGAAATACCAGAAACAGATCATTGCGATCAGAATCTCCAGACCGACCAGGATGTAGAAAGTGGTCGGCTGATTCAATGTCAAAAGCAGGGTTAAACTGACGACCGCCGCAAAAATCAGCAGGATTACCAGCGCGCGGCTCCATTCATGGCGCATAATCCACACCCATACACGTAGCAGACCCTCGCCGCCTCCGCCCTGCGCTTCGGGTGCTCGGCTCGAACCGGACCGGGTGCTTTGCCTGGTCCTGCTTCCCGCACCGCTTCGCGTCGTCTGAGTACGACTTCCGGAACCGCTCGTCTTGGCACGGCTCCCGCCTGATTTGGCACGGTTTCCCGAACCGCTCCGCGTCGTCTGAGTACGGCTTCCGGAACTGCTCCGTGTTGTTTTGGTTGTAGCAGAGCGGCTTGTGGCCGTTTTTTTGGCGTTGTTCTTTTTTGTTGTTTTCTTTGTCTTTCCGCTCACTGTTGCTTCAATAATCTCCGGCCGTATTTTTATCTATGTCCTGATTTTACACCTCGAAATGCCACTCACGTTCCTTATTGAAGGGATAGTACGTTTTATCAATGTACATAAACTGAAACTGACTCAGGTCGCTGCAATGGACACCGGGCGGATCGCAGGGAACTATGGCTACGGAATGATCTTTCCACCAGGCGCGGAAATGGTGCGTGGATTTCAGCCCGATTATGCGTAGCTCGGTCACGTCGATGCCGACGATTTCAAACGGCCGCTTATCCATTTCCTGTGCACGCTGCGTGGAGACGACCACATCTACATTGCCGATCTGCAGACGTACGGTTAGTCCGATATCCATCATACTGCCTTTGCCCATAGGAGACAGGCAAACCGCACGGCCGTCCGATATCGTCTTGACATAAGCGTCTTCCAAGCGGATCGGATCGCCATGAAGGCGGTCCGTTTTTCCGCCCAGCAGGCAGCTGATCCGACCGCCTACTCCCGCCTGCACTGCCTGCCGTACGACCTCCGGATCACAGATATGCGAAAAGGCGGTCGCGGGCAAATTGCGCTCCAGCATTTCCCGTAGCAACCAGGTCGCGTCGTTGGGAGAGCCACCGCCCGAATTGTCCGATGATTCATTTATGATAACGGGACCTTCCGCATACTGCATTGCTTTGTCCATAGCTTCCGCCGGCATTATCACCCGGCAGTCAAAATCGGCGCGGCGGTTCCACACGTATTCGGAAATCTCTCCGGCGTACCGGTCGGCTGCTTCCCGCGTCCTAGCTACCGTCACTACGCTGGCTCCGGCAATCGGCACATCAGCAAAGGGGAAACCGTGGAAAAAAGTCCCGTATATAAGATCTTCATCTCCCTGCTCGGCCCGCAGTAGCCGCTGCCTGATATCACAAGCCGGGCCCTCGATCGTCAACCCTTTGCCTGGAGCAAATAAAAACGGTAGCCGAACCAACCGCATGTACGGCCGAGATCCGGTCTCGACCATATCGCAAATAAGACCGAACGCTGTTCGGCCGGCTTCAAACATATCTACATGCGGGTAGCCCTTAACACCGATCAGCACATCCGCATATTCCGCCATCTCTTCGGAAATGTTGCCATGGAGATCCAGAACCACTCCGATTGGCAGGACGGGACCGAACACCTCCCGTACGGCGCGCAGTATCTCCCCTTCTATATCGGGATAACCCTCCGCGGCACCTGCCCCGTGCAACGCCAGAACGATGCCGTCCAGAGGCGCAGTACGGTGAGCGGCCAGCAGACCATCAATGAGACGATCCCGCAGTGTCTCCAACGCCGATTTTGCGATCTTACCCGACGGGACCGCGTTGGCATACAGTATCGCTATCGGATCCGCTCCCCGTTCGCCGGCCTCAGCGATCATACCGCCTATATAGCTACGAACACCGGTATGTTTATCTATTATCGCCTGTCCTTCCGCATATTCACGCCTCTCAAAAGACTCAAGCTTGGTGGAAACAGGGGAAAATGCATTAGTTTCGTGGGCAATGCCTCCTATACCGATTCTCATTTTGTGTATCCTTTACTAAATATTGACATAAAACCTGCCGTTTAGGTCTATCGGCCTAAGTACCTGACCCTGCACGCAGTGGTCAGATGAATTATAGCGCCGACCATATAGCAGCGCAAGCTTGCGCGCAGCCTCGTGCGCACCAAACAAACAGCCGCAGCATTAATGCTACGGCTGTCCAAGCCAACTGATTGAGCTTATGCGGCTTTAATTAGGCGCCCTTGCCCCGCTGCTGTGAGCCGCGGGGAGCACACGCGCCCGGCTGCTCACAATCACGTGCGCGCTGTTGCTGACGATCGCATGTGCCCGTACCCGGCTGCTCACAATCGCAATTGGCACGATTCTCGGCTCGACGCTGTTTAGCAACTTCGGAGTTTTTCCCGGCGCCGTCTCTGCCGTCTTTGGAGCCCTGATTTTCACCGGTATTCCGACGCACGCCGTTTCCGCCCTCTCTCTGTCCGCCACCGAGACCGGAACCGTCACGATTGCGGTTCTCGACGGCATTTCCCTGACGCACTTTCAAGCCCTCGCCGAGTTCAGCCTCTCCGTTGACAACCGGGCAATCGGGGTTCGCACCGCGCGCCCGCTTAGCAGTCTCCTCCGCGGCCAGGCTGCTTCCCATAAGGGCAAACATACCCACAAGTAATACCGTGACTGCCGCCACTATAGAGATAATTTTCTTCTTCTTTTTATCCTTCATAATTCTGTCCTCTTTTCTGTTTTATTGTGGGCGGGTGGGGTTGTTTTGTTTCGTCCAACCGCTTCCGTCCCGACCACAACTTCATAATAAAGGCACAATATGGCGGTTTTCGGCCGCTTATGTGGCATTTGTGTGACAATTATCTTATCCCGGGCGGCAATTTCAGATAAAAGGTCGTTCCGACTCCGAGAGCGGAGTCAAAGGAAAGCTCTATTCCGTGCCGCAAGGCAATTTCACGTACCAGCGGCAGACCCAGGCCGCTACCGCCGTGAGATCCTCGAGTCGTATAAAAACGCTCGAAAAGCCGAGCTTTTGTCTCTTCGTTCATGCCGCTACCGTGGTCACGAAGCATTAGCCAGGCAACCCCGCCTTGATAACGGAAATTTAATTCCACCGTGCCGCCTTCGGGAGAAAATTCGATCGCGTTATCCAAAAGGAGCAACAGAAGCTGACGCAGGCGCCCGTAATCTCCGCGCATCGGATATTCGCCTTCGGGAATATCGGTTAAAATACGGATGTTTCTGCTCCGTGCTTTTTGACCGGCCGAACGCACCGCGTCGGAGATCACGGCCGAGAAATCCAGCTCATGGTTTTCAATCGTAAACTCCGGGCTTTCGAGGCGCGAAAGTTCCAAAAGGTCATTAACCAGACGCTCCAGGGCGTAGCTGTTTTCAGCCAGAGTAGCATAATAGCGCGGTACATCCTCCGGAGCGACGACTCCGTCACGCAAAGCCTCAACCCCGCCGCGAAAGATAGTTACCGGTGTTCTGAGCTCGTGAGCGACCGAAGCCAAAAAGCGCCGCCGTGCCGACTCCGCCTGTCCCCTTTCCTTCTCGGCCGCCGCCAGAGTCACGGCGACTGAATCAACTTCCGCCGCCAGAGTTCCGACCGCGTCTTTGCCGCTGATTCCGGTATGAGCCGCATAATTGCCCCGCGCCAACTCCCGTGTAACTTTACCGATTTGTGCCAACGGCCGGCTGAAATGTCGAATTAAAATCAAAGCCAATAACCAGGACACGAGCGACGACAATAATATTATCACGACCAGCCCGAGCAGACCCTGTTGCAAGGTGGCGTTGAAAGCGCTGAGCGGCGTATGCATAAGCAGGGCGGCGATCACCTGCTCGTTCTGATTCTTAATCGGCTCTCCCAGCGTCATCGTCGGTGTGCCTAGAACCGTGGCAAAATCTTCCGAAAAAAACCTTTCGCCGGAAAAAACCCGCTCCAATAAGGCATCCATATTTTCCGGTAATTCGGCACTGTCGTACGCTTTCTCGCTCCCAAAGGCAATTGATCCGTCTTCGCGATTGATTATCCAAATATCATCGCCGACCAGATCCTGTAAAAAACTCACGAAGGAACTGCGCCTCATCGAGTAGGCGCGCCCCTTGCTCTCGCCGCTGCCGTGTTTGCCGGGATCCTGCGCCTGGCCCCCGGGATTCTGTGACCGCCACCCGGGCCCCTGCGTCTGCCCCCCGGAATTCTGCGCCTGCTCCCCAAGATCCGCATCGATCTCCCAACTTCCCGGGCGTTCGCCCAGGGTAGTCGCCATACTGCTCGCTTTCTTTTCCATTTCGGCACGGAAAGAACTCAGCGCGGCGCGGCGATAGGTATACCAGGACAGTCCGTAGGCTAGTATCGCCATCACGGAAAGAGCAATCGTAAAATAAACAACCAGCCTACGAGTCATGCGTTAACTGTCCTTATCCAGACTCAACATGTAACCGCGCCCTCGCACCGTGACGATACCCCAAGGAGGATCGGCTTCGGCGAGCTTTTGACGCAGGCGTTTGATATGTGAATCGACGGTGCGGGAATCGCCGAAATACTCGTAGCCCCAGACCTGGTCCAGGAGCATCTCGCGCGTGTACACTTTTCCCGGATTACTCGCCATCAGGTAGAGGATTTCAACCTCTTTACCGGTCAGGGCAATTTCTCTGTCGTCAATGATCGCCATATTGCGTTCCGGGATAACGGTCAGATTGCTCCACCGCACCGAAGAATCGGCTTTTTCGGAACTTGTCGGCAAGGTGCGACGGAAAATCGCCCGGATTCGCGCCATGACCTCGGCCGCCGAAAAAGGCTTGAGAATATAATCATCCCCGCCGATATCCAGACCCATGATCCGTTCGTAATCCTCGCTACGGGCGGTGATAAAAATAATCGGCACCATCGAAGTCTTGCGGATTTCCCGCCCTACACTGAAGCCGTCCAGTAGTGGCATCATTACGTCCAGCAGCACCAGATCCGGGGACTCGGCGGCAAAAATCCGCAGTGCCTCTTCGCCGTTATGGGCGACCAGCACATCATAGCGCTCCTTGCGGGCATAGTCGCTCAGGATTTTGGTAATTTCCACATTGTCGTCGGCAATCAATATTTTTGCCATACTCCGCCTCCTTTATCCCTTGTTCGCAACGTATCCGATTTGCAGATTATACCTCTTTCCGGCGATTTGCGTTATATGGGTACTATTCACAAACCGCACATGTCAAGACATTAGTATTGACGTCACAAATAAAAGAACAAGTGATAAAAAAGGAACTAAAACACTTTGCCGGATGCGGCAAAGTGTTTTATTGAATCAAATTGCGCTCGCGTAGCCAGGTCAGAAGGCGCTCCGGCTCAAAACTCGCGTTGATTGTGCGCATATTCTCTGCCGCCGCAGCCAGGAAGTCGCGGTCAAAAGCGTCCGCGGTGTCGGTCATCCCATGATCGTACAACCGCCCGATACCGCTGATCTCAAAGAAGTCCGCGTTTTTCGCCTCATGCGGCAGGAATGGCGGCAGATAGAGGATCGGCACCTCCATGTGGATTGCCTCCATGCAGCTCAGACCGCCGGCTTTGCCCATAAAAATATCCGCCCAGGCCAAATGATCGAACATGTTGTCTATAAAGCCATAGGCCCGGACATTGGGCAGACCGGCCGACTCGATGTTTTTCCTCAATATCTCATTTTTGCCGCAGACCACGTGGATGTGCACGCCGGGATGAGCGGACAATTTTGCGTAAAAATCCGTTTCTTCGGGCAGGAGCCCCAGCACTCCGCCGGCTATCAGCAGATTGATTCTGTCGGTATCATCCGTATCCGAACCTGAGCGGATGGTCTCCTTGGAATTGCCGTTGGAGCGAATCGGCAACTCGCGGCCGACCAGATTTTTTTCCGTTTCCGAAGGCAGAGCAAAACCGTAGACAATGATCTTTTCCGGATCGATGCCACGCTCAATCAGCAGATCTCGGGTATAGGGTGCGCCGACCAGATAGAGATCCGTCCCTTCATTGATCCAAGAATCATAGACACAGAAATCGGTGATCATCGTGACAGTCAGCAAATCCGGATCATGATCGCGTTTATAGGTGGAGATGATATTGGCAGCCAGGCCGTAAACCGCAAAAATAACATCCGGGCGCTGACGTTTGCGCATATAACGTAAGTAACGCTTGCACATCGTCTTCATGAAAAACGGCAACACTTCATTCTCCCGGTCATAGACCTTGAGATAGGCCTTGAAAGTGCGTTTGCGCTTATACAGCATGCGATTGTATAGGAAATAAACTACTTTATGTACGAGGGGGAAAGCGACCTTGACCGAATCGATTGTCATGATGCGTAGCTTCTCGCCGAGACGAGTCGACAGCTTTTTAGCCGCCATCATATGACCCGCTCCGAAATGGCAGGTATATATGTGCGCAAATTTAAGGGAGTCACTCGGCTGTTCGTTTCTGTTCATCTGAGTTTCAGTACCTTCGCTCTCAAGCTAAGCTAAATAATAGGCAAAGCCGCGTAAAAATGCAACTACCGGGAATTATGGTAAAATACAGTCTGACCGAATCATAGGCAAGAAAAAGATGCGCAACGGAGTTGAAATCAGCATGACACATACAGTTCAGAGAGAAAAGTGTTTTTTGGGAATCGACGTCGGAACGACGACCATCAAGGCCGTGATTTGCGACCGCAACGCGCGTGTTCTGGCCCAGGCGAATCGTCATTGTCCGACGATATCGCCGGATCTGGGGCGGCATGAGCAGGAGGCACGGCTCTGGCAGTTATACTCTGTTGAAGTGGTACGCTCCGCCTTGAAAGATTTACCGTCGGGCTATTCCGTAGTTGCGCTTTCTCTTTCAACGCAGGGCGGAACGATGGTGCCGCTCAACGCCGACTTTCAGCCGCTTCGAAACGCCGTGCTTTGGAAGGACGCTTCCTGTGCCGAAGATTTGGCTATGATTGAGTCGATCCTGCCGCCGGGATATGTCTATCAACAGACCGGCTGGAGTCCGTATCGGGGTCTGAATCTGCTACAAATAATGCGCTTGCGCCGGGAAAATCCCGATCTGTTTAACGCTACTCGTTATTTTGCTTCCGTGCCGGATTACATGAATTACTATCTTTGCGGACGCTTCGCCGCCGATTATTCCAATGCGGGTATTAACCAGTTGGGCGATGTCGTCAATAAAGTTTGGGATAATAAGCTGCTACAGCAGGCCGGCGTAACCGTCAAACAATTGCCGGAACTGGTCGACAGCGGCACAGCATTGGGTACGCTGACTCCGCAGGCGGCGGAAGATCTCGGTCTTTCCACCGACGTGCAGGTGGTCGCCGGCGGACACGACCAGAACTGCGTGGCGCTCGGCTGCGGAGCCATACTGCCCGGCTCAACCTCAATCGGTAGCGGCACGGCCTGGGTCGTGCTCGCGGTTACAGAAGATCAGGAGCGCCTTAGCAAGGGCGGCTTCAGTTTCAGCCGCCACGTGATCGACGATACCTGGACATCGATGATTTCGCTCAGTACCGGCGGCACTTACTTGGAGTGGTGGCGCAACCGTCTGGTCGCTGCACCGGAGCTACCGCCCTTTGACCTGATTGATGCTCAAGTGGAGGATAGTCTCGATCTAGCCGACGAACTTCTCTTTGTTCCGAATTCGCGCTACTCATTCACCGGCGCACATAACCTGCCGCAGGGAGCGACCTTCCTAGGTCTCGACGAGAAGCATCAGGCCTATGATCTGGCCCGGGCAATCATGGAAGGTGTCGCCTTCCAGGCGCTATTGAATTTGCAACGTCTGAATAACGGCTGGCCGGAGCGGATCACCTTCACCGGCGGCGCGACCAAGAGCCCGATCTGGCCCGACATCGTCGCGGCGGCGGCGGATCGCCCCCTTATCCTACCCGAAGTAAAAGACTCCGGCGCCTACGGAGCGGCGCTTTTGGCCGGCATCGGCACGGGTTATTTCAACAACCTGGAGGAATTATCCGATATGTTGATCCGGCGCGGTACCGTCATAGAGCCGCAGCCCGACCGTTGGACAAACACCGTGCGACGTTTCGCCCTCTACAGAGAGATCAACAACTAGTTAGCTCGGGAAATATCGGCAAAGCTGTCCGTTCTGCCACGCGGCTAATTCAAGTCGCGATGCGTGAACTTGCGCTTGCCCGAAGAAAAGTCTCCGACTATGTCGCCATGCCCGTATAGTTTATATTTATAGGTCAGCAATCCGTCCACGCCGACCGGTCCTCGGGCATGAATTTTCGAGGTAGCGATGCCGACTTCGGCACCGAATCCGTATCTGAATCCGTCGCTGAAACGCGTTGAACAATTCCAGAAGACATTGCCCGAATCGACCCGGTTCATAAACTCTTCGGCCTTTTCCCGATCGGAAGTTATGATAGCGTCGGTATGCCCGGAGCCGTACTTATTGATATGCTCGATCGCTTCGTTCAGACCGGCGACGACATGAATGGCCACTTTATAGTCGAGATATTCGGTATGCCAGTCCGCGGCCGGCTTGGCGCCGTGTTCGGTGCATAGGAGCCAGTCGCCGTATATCTCCACGCCGCGTTCCCGCAGTTCCGTCACCAGATTCGTCAGGAATCTGCCGGTCAACTCCGGATCGATGAGAATGGTTTCGGTCGCGTTGCAGACCGAAACATATTGCGTCTTCGCGTCCACAACAACCTTCAGCGCCATTTCGCGATCGCAATCGGCGGCAATATATGTGTGGCAGACCCCGTCGGCATGGCCCAGTACCGGGATATTTGAATTAGCCATGATGTACTGAACGAACTGGTTGGAACCGCGCGGAATTATCAGGTCTATATATTCATCCAGCTTGAGAATGGCCTGAATTTCGGCTCGACTCTCTAGATTGGCCAGCCAGCCCTCGGGAAGTCCGGTTGCCTCCGAAGCTTCCTTAATAATTCGATAAAGCTCCCGATTGGTTTCCCGCGCCTCGCTACCGCCTTTTATGATGGCCGCATTACCGCTACGAATGGCCAGGCCGGCAATTTGTACCAGGGCGTCCGGACGAGACTCGAATATAAAGCCGATTACCCCGATCGGACAGCGCTCGCGATAGAGTTCTAGTCCGGGGGCGAGTTCGCGCTCCAGGGTCCGCTCATTGAGAAGGTCCGGCAGTTCGGCTAATTCATCCAGACCGGCACATACTTCCGTCAGCTTCTTGTGGTCAAAGTTCAGACGCGCCAACAGCGGTGCGGCCAGACCCTCCGCCGCGGCCCGTTCCAAGTCAAGGCGGTTAGCCGCCACGATACTGCTCTCGGCGGCGCGCAGAGCCCGACTCACCTCGCGAAGTGCTTTATCTCTTGTTTCGGCCGGCAATACCGGTAGCTGATGCGACGCTTTACGACACTGCTCCGCCGCCGCGCGAACTGCCGCAATCTCCTTTGTATGCCGTTCAGTTGTGTTCTTCTCAGTCATACGCTCTCCCTCTAACCACTGTTGATAATGTGGAGCTATTTGTGGATAAACAGCTTTATACTACGATAATTACTCCTTTTCGACGGTGTA
>JAAZIX010000152.1 GCA_012800655.1 Clostridiaceae bacterium
CCTCCGCTTCGGTAGCTTTGGAATACTCCATGATCACTTCGTCGGTCGCTTCCTTCCCGATCGGGATCGTCTCAGAGAGAACCGTGGAGCCGGCCAGAATCAGATGCGTCTTTTCCTTAGGATCGGACTTCTTATCGGCCACCTGATGCACTAATTTGACATTGCGAACCATCATCTCAAAGCCCTGGAATTTAATCGGCACGGGCGACGACAGTACCGCGGAACCCAGCCTGCCCTGCGGATTGTACGCCTCGGATGTTTGCCACTTATTTGCCGGGATAATCATATCGGTGAACTGCAGCTCCTTATCTGTCTGTACCTCACCGACTTTCAGCTGCAGTGAACCGGCAAAGCGCATGCCGTCATGCTCAAGGAAGCCGCTACTGATTATGACGGAGGTGTTCTTGCCCAGCGCGCCCTCGAGCTCGGTCGGCGCAACGGAACAGACGAACTCACCCGCCTTGCGATCGGTATTATCCTCCTTGTTGGTGTAAAGCCTTACGTTGACTTCCTTGTTGTTAAACATCTCGAGTTCGACCTTTGCGTTGATTTCGAGATTGATTTTATTGGCATACATATCCAACAGGCAGTTGTAAACCGTCACATTTTTAAATCCACCCAGGGCCGAACCGAACTCCGCCGGCGCACCCTCATTGTTGTACAAATACGTCTGATAATTAAATCCGTTCAGATCGTAGATCATTTCGCCCGGGGCCAGTCTGAAGCTGATCGGCTTACTGTCTTTGGATCTGACAAAGTCGGCCGGCAGGGCCAAGTCGCCCTCTCGGACAATCATCCCGACCCAGAAGTCCTCCTGCGTTTCTTTCGGCGTCCGCACATCTGCGGGGTTTTCGCCCTCCACCGCGGCTGGGATGTGGCTCCCCCGATCCAGATCGAGTGACACTACTTTAGGTGTCAGGATAATGGCCTGCTCACGCTGTTTTTCCGTATCCAGGCTCCGCTCCGTAATACGCACGGGATCCATTTTTTCCAGGTTATCGGCGGTAAATCCCTTGCCCATCCAGCCTTCTTCGACACCGAATTTCACTTGAGCACAGTAATCATGCAGTTTCTTGTCGGTCGGCAGAACCAACAACCCCTTGCTCTGAATTTCTTGAGCGTATTTAAGCATCGACTCATTCAATGCATCGCGCTCCCCGCTACTCAAGCTCTCGCTTCCTTTGTTCTGCAACGCATCCAGCTCGTTGGTTTCCGGTCGTCCGCCGACATACTTCGCCGGGACGCCTTCTCCTTTGTGGGTGGCCTTTTCAAAAGGTAGAATAAATTGTCCTCTAATGCATCCGGTGTCGCCTACAATCTCTCCCTTCTTCATCCAAAACATGAAGAAGTCAACATTTAATCCGGCACCTCCGGGAACAATCAGCTGCAGGAACTGGCCGTCCGGATATCTGCCTTCCAGCGGACTGGAGAAGCCTCCCGACAGTTGTCCGTCCAAATCGAAAGACGCCCTGAAAGGCTCACATAGAATACCCTCGTTGTTTAAGGTCTCCAACGGAGCCTTCATGTAAACGTTGGCATCGAGACCGATAAAGTACTCGTCCTCGGCTGTGGCGTCCATTTTGATCTCGACATCATGTACGTATGAGAAGAAGAACTGCTTATAGACAAAGTCCGGTAAAGTGCCTCTCTTCACGGTCATCATTTCCGGATCTTTGATTTCAATGTACAATCCCGCGCGAAGAGTCGCCTCCTCGAAGGCAAAACCGGACAAACTGCCCATAAGATTCTGCGATTCTCGGGACGATCTCACCCGGCCGTCGACGCGCGTCGTCTTTCTATCCAGATCAATGATCAGCGTACTTATGGTGATGCCGATATCGGGCAAATCTACCGGTTCTGCCAGGTACAAAAACCCGCCGATCATATTCGGTATATTTTTATTCTTGTCTTCAAACTGCCCTTTGGCGACCTGCACCTGAATTCGGCGCGGGGTATCGTTGCCGTACGGTGTCCAGTCGATATAAGCCGTACCTTCATAAGTTCCTTTACCCGGTGCTACGTCGGGTATCATGCTGTCTGAGCGCGGGCGCGACACATTCAATTCGCATATCGCAAAGCTTTCTCCCAAAGGAAACACACCACTGCCGACCAGGCAACGATCCTTAACCAGATACTCCGTGTCGGATAATTGCGGTCCTTTGCTCGGCCGGAGAGCGGGAGTCGCCTTGGCGGGCGGCTTATAGGACAAAGAAACAGTTCCGGATTGCGGCGGCGCATACGCGATGCCCGAAGTCCTGTACAATATAACCAATCGGCGATCTTCACCGTAAGGATTTCTGGCCACTACATAGAATACGTATCTCCCCAATTGGCAACTTACGCTGACGGTCATCAGTCCGCTATTTTCGTCAATTGTGACCCCTTCCGGGATCACAGGTTGAGCGTCGTCGATAACATCATCAAATAGCTCCAGGGACCAGCTTATGGGTGATGTACCGAAAGCAACCTCAAATTGGACGTGCGTATCACGACTGTAGCCACGAGCTTCAATCCGATAATCGTCTTCCCTTTCCACCAGTTCCGGAGCCTGGGGCTCAAATACATAAAGGTCGAACGTCGCCTTATGCTCCCCAGCTGCATTGATAGCCTTCACTTCAACCGTGAAGATTCCGGCAACTCCCCCCTCGATAACGATTCGGTGCCGATCAGGATCTAGGCGCAGGACACTCTCATCCACTTCCTCCTCGTTTATCCAGTCCATCGCCCTAAACGTAAATTGCATCGGCTCCGTACCGCTCAAATCGAAGCTGATAAATTGCATCTCTTCACTGCTAAGTAAATTGTATTCCTGCTGTAAGCCGCTGATGCGCGGCGGAACAACCTTCGGAGTCACGGTCGGTTTCGGCGTCGCGGTCGGTTTCGGCGTCGCGGTCGGCTTCGGAGTCGGGCGCGGAGACGGTGTCGGACTCGGAGACGGTGTCGGGCGCGGAGACGGCGTCGGGCTCGGAGACGGCGTCGGGCTCGGAGACGGCGTCGGGCTCGGAGACGGCGTCGGGCTCGGCAAATCCGGCAACACATTCGGTGGTGCTTCGATTTCCTTTTGACTGACAACGTGAATGGGATCCGAAAAATCACTGAGATAGCCGCCCGTGTCCAAAACACGCACGCGGTACCAATTGTAGCCGTACGCATCACCGAAGCTATCAACCCACTTTGCCTCAAAGAGAAGAGGGCTAGCCTGATAGAATTCTCCGTCCCGTGTTTCACCGCGGTAGACAATATAACCCACCGTATCGGTGATACACTGCTCCGGTGTCAGCGGTTTCATTTTTGGCAGATCCCAACTCAAATGGATTTTCGTTCCTTCAACACGCGCTTTCAGACCGGTCAGAGGATCGAAAGGTCCTCTGCGCCGCGGTGTCGCCTCAACCGGCTCCGGTCGTCCGGAACCGAGATTATCGTCATTCCAGGCCTGCACCGTATACAAATAGTTGATGCCGTACTCGGCTGATGTATCGATGATCGAAAGCGGCTTAAGCAAACCGGAGTTCCCTTCTTCGCGCTCAACCGTATCCGGATCCGCCGGCAATTCGCCGACCTTCTTCCAGCGCACAAGTTTTACCATTTCCCGACTCAAATTCGAATAA
>JAAZIX010000153.1 GCA_012800655.1 Clostridiaceae bacterium
GATGAACGATATCAATCACATAGTATTAAAATTCCCACAATGTTTCGCATTTCGGAGTATGCGTTATATGCGGAACAGATTCTTTTAGATATACAAGAAAGTATCCAAAATTCTCTGCAAAATTTCGGGCGAAATATAATCATTGAAGTAAAGGCCTACATAGAGAAAAACTATTCCGATCCGGATCTTCGTTTGCATAAAATAGCGGAGATATTTTTTATCAATTATAGTTATCTCAGTGCTATATTTAAGGAAGAAACAGGGGAATCCTTTTCCGCATACCTGACAAATATTAGGCTTAAGGAGGCTCGCCGGCTTCTGGAAAATACTTCTCTGCCGGTTAAAGAGGTTGCCGGTAGAGTCGGGTATGCCGATCCGAAATATTTTTATCAGGTTTTTCGTCGCAATTACGGATATGCGCCGGGAAGCATGCGGGATACGAGTACCCGAAAAAAATCACCCTAAAACTAAATAATTCAGGTAGGCAACGGTGACCATCTGCTCTATCATAGGTCTAAGTGGTGAATATTGGCAGAAAATGTCATTATTTCACGTAATCACAAGGAGGCGAATATGAAAAAGACAAGAAAGTTATTACTTATGTTGCTATGCATAGTACTTGCCCTTGGCAGTCTTGTTGCCTGTGGCAAACAAGAAGGAGGATCAGCCGCTACGGATCCTCCTAAAGAAACAAAGGATGCCGGCGAAGACGGGAAGAAAGATTTCTCGGGACGTACGTTTGATACCTTGCTAAGCGTAGGTGGCGGCGGGAATTATTGGGAACCGGTTTTAAAAAGATTGCAAGATCTGTATCCCGGGCTAACCGTTAATCACACCTATGAATCAGGGGCCGGAGACATATTGCGGACACGTATACTAAGCAATAGTGCCCCCGACATTTTTAATATTAATCAGGGAGAGCTTCCCCCATATAATGTGATCAAGGATGGCCTCGCTCGGCCTATAGATGATATCTTAGAATTGCCCACGATGGATGGAAGCGCTAAGTTGTCTGAGATTCTTGACATGGGCATTTTTGCACTTGGACTGGTCGACGGAAAGCATTATATATTCCATGAGATGCTCTATCTGTCCGGCCTATGGTACGACAAAAACTTCTTCAAAGAGAACGATCTATCCCTACCTAAGAGCTGGGACGAGTTAATGTCTCTCGGCGAAAAACTGAAGGGCATGGATACTAATCTGCTGGGAGCCTGCGGTCTCATGTCACATGAGTATCCGACTAGCTATTGGTTCTGGCCCATGGTTGCAACGAATGATTGGGAAACCTACAGCAGACTGCAGAACTTGGATTACGAAGCCTTTAAAGACGAAGGGATGCAGAAAATTGTAGACAAGATGGTGGAAGTCAGAGATAAGGGCTACTTCAATGCCGGTACGCTGGCATTGGGTAATGCGGAGACTCAGATGAGTTTTATTGCCCATGATTTTGCGCTCCTGCCCTGCGGAAGCTGGTTGGAGGCGGAGATGGCCGATGCTTGGACTGATGATTGGGAATTAGGCTTTTTACCGTATTCATTTGGCGACAAAGCGGGCGACAAGCAAAGAATGTGTGTTATAGGACTTATTTCCATGGTGAGTAAGACAACAAAAAATGAAGACATAGTCGGAGAGTTCTATCGCCTGCTATTCTCAGACAAAGAAGCGATTCGAGGCAGCGTCGGTGTTCATCATAATGCTATGGCAATTAAAGGCTTTAGCGAAATCGCCGGCGACCTGTTAGATCCGTCGGTTGCGGAAGCAGTTAAGATTCTGAACGAGGAAATGGAAGGAATCAATATTGAGATGGGGAAATGGTACACTACCATCAGCAAAGAGATCGGAAATATGATTGTGGCGCTGATGGGTGGCGATATCGAAAAAGAAGAATTCCTGCAGAGAGGATATGACCTTTTCAAGGGAATTGCTGAAGATGATAATATAACCAAATACAAATTTGAAGGATAAGACCTAACGGAAAGTAGCCGGGTTCGATTAATTGGACCCGGCTACTTTCGTCTTATTCATATCCTAACTTTATTAAGGAAGGAGAAGAGTAGAAATCTATTCTTTGTGATTGCGATATGAAAAAAAATTTTGCCTCGCGTAGCTTTGATGCCGTTATGACAGGAGTGCCCACTGTCATATATGTGTTTTTTATTCTCTTACCTTGTATAGCCGGACTCTTTGTGAGTCTTACGGATTTTGGCGGCTTCTCATTGGACCTCAAATATGTCGGCTTATACCACTATAAAAAAATGTTTAACGACCCTGTTTTCTACAAATCCGTGTGGAATTACATAGCTTTATATGTAGGTACGGTGCTGATCTGTTTTCCCTTGGCCTTATCCTTCGCCATAATTTTGACTCGCAATAGAATAAAAGAGCGAAACTTTTACCGTGTGCTCTTTTTCTTCCCTTCGACAGTTCCCTTGATGATTATTTCGTTGATGTGGATGGTTGTTTATAACCCGAATTTCGGAATTCTTAATCAGTTTTTGGGATTATTCGGAGTGCCGGGACAGGCCTGGCTGGGTACTAAGGACACGGTAATGTGGGCCATTATAGTTATGTTGGTTTGGCGGCAGTTCGGATTTTATTTGGTTTTCTTTATGGCCGGCGTAAACAATATACCCAGAGATTTATATGAATCCGCGAAGATAGACGGAGCGGGTGAAATCCGACAAACATTTTACATTACGATACCACTAATGTGGGAGGTCGTGCGTACCTCACTGGTTTTCTACGTTCAAACCGCCTGTAATGTAGGTTTTAACATTGTGTATATCACTACAAGAGGAGGTCCCGATAATGCCTCGCAACTACTGTCCTCCTATATGTATCAGTCTATTACCGAACAGCTGGATTACGGTTACGCTTCCGCCCTCGGAACGGCATTGCTTGTAATCACGACTATCCTCGCATTAGTAGTATTGCGCTCTACCAAACGAGAAGTGTATCAGTATTGACGGGGGAGAAGCACATGAAAAAATATTCTATCGGAACAATGGTAGCACGGATATTTTTGATCCTCTATTCGATAATTGTAATAATACCTTTTGCCATGCTGTTCTTGACATCAACAAAGTCCAATGCGGAGTTCTACAAAAACATTTGGGCTTTCTCAGGAGATCCCGTCGGAAATACTATTGCCAATTACTCCAAAGCGTATACAGACGGAAACATAGGAAGCAGCTTCCTCAACACGGTCTTTATTTGCGGGGCCGCCGTAGTATTGACATTAGCTCTCAGCGCAATGGTTTCGTACGCTATTACGCGCCGTCGTCTCAAGCGGGCGGAGTCCCTGAGCTTCCTCTACCTCATCGGCCTGTTAATCCCCGGATTGGTTGGGCTCACACCGATGTTCCTTTTGGCGAGACTTTTGAACCTGTTGGATACAAGATTCATCCTGATTCTCTCTTATGGAACCGGCACAATTCCCTTCTGTGTCTTTGTTATGACAGCCTTTTTTAGAACCATTCCGCAAGATTTGGAAGATTCCGCTTCCATAGACGGAGCAAATCCCTGGCAGACTTTCGGGATAATTATTTTGCCCTTGGTAAAGCCCGCCTTGATCACGGCCGGAATATTTTGTTTTCTGGATTATTGGAGCGACTACATGCGCGGCTTGCTTTTCATAATAAGTCCGGAAAAAAGCACCATATCTATGCGGATGCTAAAATTCAGGGTTGTTTCCGGGTTTAAGATAGACTGGGGAGTGACTATGGCGGCAAGTGTCCTGTTTATACTGCCGGTTCTGATTATATATGCGATTTTCCAGCGGCAGCTAATCAGTGGTCTGACAGCGGGGAGCGTAAAAGGTTAAGAGAGTCTAATTCTCATTCCCATAATGAATAATAGGGCGCCTATAACAGAAAACAGGCGCCCTATAAACGTGGTGCAGTTCTCGCTCAATGTACCTTGTTTTTATTACCCCTGACAGAGAAGACTATGCTAAAATCTCAGTATTGCAATAAGACAGACAAAGGAGAGAGCAATGAAAGAAGATTGTTTTTGCAGTGCGAGTGCTGATGTGGGCAAAGAAATGATTTTTACTAATGTACAGATCATTCTGGCCGACCGTATACTTACCGGTATGCGTCTGAGAGTTGAATGCGGAATTTTGTCCGCTTTGGAAGTTGATGAACCCGGAACGTTGCCCGCAAACGGGGAAAATGTACGGGTAGTCGACTGTAAGGGAATGTATTTGGCTCCCGGCTTTGTTGACCAGCACTGCCATGGCGGTGCGGGAGGGCCCTTTATGACGAATCCCCGAGCCGCGACTGCCTACCACCTTTCTCACGGTACCACTTCCGTGATGGCTACTTTCTGCCCTTTACCTACGATGGCGGAGATGCGAGACGGGGTTAGTGCGATTGCGGATTTTTATTTCAGTGACGACCCCTTGACGGCGGCGGTCAGCGGCATTCATATGGAAGGCCCTTTTTTGAGCCCGGATTTTGGCGCCAGTAAGGAATGGTCGGTAGCTCCGGATGTAGAAACAGCGCTCGAACTCCAACGTCTGGCGCGGGGAATGCGCAGCATCTGGAGCGTGGCTCCCGAACTGTCCGGTTGTTTTGAGGCTTGCCGTGCCCTGCGAACCAGCGGAGAGAAATATCTGCCGCGCTTCCTGGTCGGACACAGCGCGGCTTCCTATGAAGAAATCATGGCGTTGTTGCCACTCGGTCTGGGTGCCGCAACGCATTGCACCAATGCTACCGGATACAGTATTGACCCAACCCGTTTCGGCGGAACCCGCGAGTTCGGGGTTGATGAGACCGTCTGGCTGACCGACGCTATCAGTGCCGAGGTTATCCCCGATTATTACGGCATGCATGTGCGTCCGAAGATGCTGGAGCTGATTTTGAAAATCAAGGGTGACGAGAGAGTCATTATTGTTACCGACTGTACCATCGATTGTATCGGCTCCGCCAACACGGTTCCGGACGCGGTTCCTGCTGAATTCAATACGGATCAGCTGGACGTACGCTTCAACCGCTTAGGATTGTCCGGCAGTCAGCTGACGATGGATCGGGCGGCGGCGAATATGCGGCGACATACCGGAGCTTCATTGGTCTCAATCTTCCGGATGGCGGCTCTAAACGCGGCCCGTTTTATCGGAATTGACGATACGGTCGGCAGTATTGAGGTTGGTAAGCGTGCAAATCTGGTTCTGGTGGATGAGGATATCAATTTGCATGGAGTGTGGCTGGACGGTCATGAAGTGGCACGCCCGGACGGGCAAATGTAATAAAGTAGCTGTACTTGACAGGAACTTATAACGGAGGGTTTTAGCATGTGTGAAGACAAGTATTTTCTCGATGAAGCCGACGAGCTGATTTTTACCAATGTAAATCTCATCATGGCCGACCGTATACTTACCGGTATGCGTCTGAGAGTTAAAAACGGAGTTTTGGCCGCTTTGGAAGTTGATGAACCCGGACCCGGAACTTTGTCCGCAAACGGGGGAAATATAAAGATAGTGGACTGTGAAGGGTTATATTTAGCTCCCGGATTTGTTGATCAACATTGCCACGGAGGCGCGGGAGGGCCCTTTATGACGGATCCCCGCGCCGCGACTGCTTACCACCTTTCTCATGGCACCACTTCCGTGATTGCAACTTTCTACCCTTTGCCGAAGATGACGGAGATGCGAGACGGGGTCAGTGCGATTGCGGATTTTTATTTCAGTGACGACCCCTTGGCGGCGGCAGTCGGCGGCATTCATATGGAAGGTCCTTTCCTGAGCCCGCATTTCGGGTCCGGTAGGGAGAGGTCAATAGCTCCGGATGTAGAAACAGCGCTCGAACTCCAACGTTTGGCGCGGGGAATGCGCAGTATTTGGAGCGTGGCTCCCGAACTGCCCGGCTGTTTTGAGGTTTGCCGTGCCCTGCGTACCAGCGGAGAGAAATATCTGCCGCGCTTCCTGGTCGGACACAGTGCCGCTTCCTATGAGGAAATTATGGCGTTATTGCCTCTCGGTTTAGCTGCCGCAACGCATTGTACCAACGCCACCGGACGTAGCATTGAACCGACCCGCTTCGGCGGAACCCGCGAGTTCGGGGTTGACGAGACCGTCTGGCTAGTTGATTCTATCAGTGCCGAGGTCATTCCCGATTATTACGGCATGCACGTGCGTCCGCAGATGCTGCAGTTGATTTTGAAAATCAAGGGCGACGAGGGCGTAATTATTGTTACCGACTGTACCACCGGCTGTTCCGTTGCCGCTGATGAGGTTCCGGACTCGGTTCCGGCCGAATTCAATACGGGTCAGCTGGACGTGCGCTTCGATGATAGTGGTGGATTGTCCGGCAGTCAGCTGACGATGGATCGGGCGGCGGCGAATATGCGGCGACATACCGGAGCATCATTGGTCTCAATCTTCCGGATGGCGGCGTTGAATCCGGCCCGCTTTATCGAAATTGATGATACGGTCGGCAGTATCGAGGTCGGCAAACGCGCCAACCTGGTTCTGGTGGATGAGGATCTTAATTTGCACGGAGTATGGCTGGACGGTCGTGAAGTGGCACGCCCGGGCGGGCAAATGTAATAGAGTGGCTGTACTTGACAGGGACTTATAACGGAGGGTTTTAGCATGTGTGAAGACAAATATTTTCTTGATGAAGCCGACGAGCTGATTTTTACCAATGTAAATCTCGTAATGGCCGACGGTATACTAACCGATATGCGTCTGAGAGTGGAAAACGGAGTTTTGACCGCCTTGGAAGCCGACGAACCCGGGACTTTGCCCGCAAACGGGGAGAAGGTACAAATAGTGGACTGCGGCGGTCTTTATCTGGCTCCCGGCTTTGTCGACCAGCACTGCCACGGTGGAGCGGGAGGGCGTTTTATGACGGTTCCCCGTACTTCGACCGCTTACCATCTGTGCCATGGTACGACATCCGTGATGGCGACGTTCAGCAACTGTCCGACAGTGGCGGATATGTGTAACGGAATCAGTGCGATTGCGGATTTTTATTTCAGTGATGATCCCTTGGCGGCGGCAGTTGCCGGCATTCATATGGAAGGGCCTTTTATTAATCCGCGTTTTGGATCCCGTAGGGAATGGTCAATAGCTCCGGATGTCGAAAGGGCACTCGAATTCCAGCGTCTGGCGCGGGGAATGCGCAGTATCTGGAGCGTGGCTCCCGAATTGCCCGGCTGTCTGGAGGTTTGCCGTGCCCTGCGCACCAGCGGAGAGAAATATCTGCCGCGTTTTCTGGTCGGGCACAGTGCCGCTTCCTATGAGGAAATCATGGCGTTGTTGCCCCTCGGTTTAGCTGCCGCAACGCATTGCACCAACGCTACCGGACGCAGTATAGAACCGACCCGTTTCGGCGGGACTCGCGAGTTCGGAGTTGACGAAGCTGTCTGGCTGACCGATGCCATCAGTGCCGAGGTCATTCCCGATTATTACGGCGTGCACGTGCGTCCGCAGATGCTGCAGTTGATTTTGAAAATCAAGGGCGACGAGGGCGTAATTATTATTACCGACTGTACCTTCTCCGCCGGTGCGGTTCCGGACTCGATCCCGGCCGAATTCAATACGGATCAGTTGGACGTGAGCTTCAACAATAAAGGGGGCTTGTCCGGCAGTCAGCTAACGATGGATCGGGCGGCGGCAAATATGCGGCGGCATACCGGAGCTTCACTGGTGTCGATCTTCCGAATGGCGGCATTAAATCCAGCCCGTTTCATCGGAATTGATGACACGGTCGGTAGTATCGAGGTCGGCAAACGGGCCAATCTGGTTCTTGTGGATGAGGATCTGAATTTGCACGGAGTATGGTTGGACGGTCGTGCGGTGAAGCGCTCGGGCGGGTGCATGTAAGAGGGTAACGATGCTCGACAGAAGCTTATAACGGAGGATTTTTAGCATGTGTGAAGACAAATATTTTTTCGATGAAGCCGACGAACTGATTTTTACCAATGTAAATCTCATCATGGCCGACGGCATTTTGTCTGACCGACAGCTGCGGGTAAAAGGTGGTGTGATCAGCGGTCTGGAGATGGCGGGAACTGAACATTCGGCGGATAGAGGTTCGTTACGCATTATTGACGGCGGCGGTTTCTATCTGGCCCCCGGCTTTGTCGACCAGCACTGCCACGGCGGCGGAGGATCAGACTTTATGGAAGATCCCCATACCGCGACCGCTCACCACCTACGCCACGGTACCACCTCTGTGATGGCGACTTTCACTATTCGCCCGACGATGAAGCAGATGCGTGACGGGATCAGTGCGATTGCGGATCTTTATTTCAGCGATGAGCCCTTGGCGGCAGCAGTCAGCGGTATCCATATGGAAGGCCCTTTCCTGAGTCCGCATTTCGGGGCAAGCAGTGACTGGTCGGTTGCTCCGGATGTTGAAATGGCACTCGAATTCCAGCGCCTGGCGCGAGGAATGCGTAGTATCTGGAGTGTGGCTCCCGAACTACCCGAATGCTTTGCGGTTTGTCGCGCCCTGCGTACCAGCGGCGAGAAGCATCTGCCGCGTTTCCTGGTCGGGCACAGTGATGCTTCCTATGAAGAAATTATGGCGTTTTTGCCCCTCGGTTTAGCTGCCGCAACGCATTGCACCAACGCCACCGGACGCAAAATCGAGCCGACCCGTTTCGGCGGAACCCGCGAGTTTGGGGTTGATGAGACCGTTTGGCTGACCGATGCTATCAGTGCCGAGGTTATCCCCGATTATTACGGTGTGCACGTGCGTCCATTGATGCTTCAACTGATTTTGAAAATTAAGGGCGATCAGGGCGTAATTATTGTTACCGATGGTGCCGGCTCCGCCGGTGAGGTACCGGACTCGGTTCCGGCCGAATTCAATACGGAAGAGTTGGACGTGAGCTTCAACGATCGCGGCGAATTGGCCGGTAGTCAGCTGACGATGGATCGGGCGGCGAGGAATATGCGGCGTCATACCGGGGCGTCATTGGTGTCGATATTCCGAATGGCAGCATTAAATTCGGCTCGCTTTATCGGAATTGATGACACGGTTGGTAGTATCGAGGTCGGTAAACGTGCCAATTTGGTTCTGGTAGATGAAGACCTCAATTTGCACGGAACGTGGTTGGATGGTCGTGAGGTGGCACGTCCGGGTGGGTGCATGTAAGGGCGTGGTCGACGCAACAAATTTGTTTGACGGAGCCCTTCAGCAACTCATTCTTGCTCACTAGTCTGTTTTGGCAATATACCTCCCACTTAATCACGCGTCGGGTACAATACACACGATGTGTTACAAGAACCCATTAAACAAAACATCTGAGAAGGGGAACAGTCGTGGAATACATCACAGAAGATGGTTGCGAAGACCTGCAAATAGCGTACATTGGTGGCGGTTCGCGGGGCTGGACCTGGGGTTTTATGACCGATCTGGCCATGGATCCGCAGATCAGCGGCATGGTTCGGCTGTACGACATTGACAGGAAAGCCGCCGAGTGTAATCGCATAATAGGAGAAAAGATAGCTCGTGATCCACGAGTCCGTTCGTCCTGGCGCTATGAAGTATCTGCTGTTTATCCTCTCAGTTGTTTGTTTACAGGGGCAACTCTACCGGCATGCATATTTCTCTCGGCATCAGCTAAAACTGCCTGTAATTCATACCGGGTGGTCCTGGGACGGGCCGGCCGGGCTGACATAGCCAGTTGAACTGCGGGCCGGTCAGGCGGTGAATGTCTGTAAATAAAAAATATCGCGCCCGCGAGTACTTGAAAGAGAGCATTACTATGATACGTGAGAGTAACGATATCCTGTTTCGGTATCCGAGTTCCGAACATACAAATGGACGGCATACCGCATATATGGCACGTACGTCATCAGGGGATGTGTTGGTGGTGGATGATGTGGCGCAACCGCTTGATCGGCAGGCTGCGCAGTTTTTACGGACAGAGTTCCCGTTTACCGCGCCCGTTCCGGTATTGGGACGTGATTGCACCATCGGTCTGGGTGACAGACTAGGGCTGGCCGCACCCGGACATATCGCAGCCATACGGAACTATCAAGCTACGCCCGTGCTGGTACAACAATCCATGCGGGAGTTGAACCTGACCGGTCGTACCTGGCAGGATATTTTGGATGTAGGCACGTTTATGACTTTCCGTGAAGGTTATACTGACGGATTCGGTGCGGACGGAGATCATTTGAAGCAGGCAACCGACATCGGCCGGGTGCTGTCCCTGGGTTATACGATGGTTACACTGGACTGCTCGGAGCACATTGCCTGTGACGACGGCGGGGATCGTGTGTCTTCGGATGTGGCGGGAAGATACTTGGGACGTGCGTTCGGGCTGGACAATGGACAAAACATCACTTTGGATCGCGCACAGCTGGCCCGTGCTGTTAATATTTATGGAAAAGCATTAGACTTTGTTGCCGATATCTGGCGTATGTTTTGGGTCAATGGAGCGGCAACGGCCGATTTTGAACTGTCCATTGACGAAACGACGCAACCCACCACCCCGGAGCAGCACTTCTTTATCGCCAGTGAACTGGCGCTGCGTGGCGTGCGCATGGCCACCTTGGCACCACGCTTTTGCGGAGAATTTCAGAAAGCCGTTGATTACGTGGGCGATATCGCGCAGTTTGAGCACGAAGTTGACACGCATGCCGCCATTGCAAGACGCTTTGGCTATAAGCTCAGCGTCCATTCCGGCTCGGATAAGTTCTGCATCTTTCCGTTGGTCAGTCGGTATACCCGGGGAAGATATCACCTGAAAACCGCGGGCACCAGTTGGCTGGAAGCGATGCGTCTGATTGCTCGGCTGCAGCCGCAGTTGTATCGGCAGGCGCATGCCTGGGCAGTTAAGCATGTACAGGAAGCGCGTACCTACTATTATGTCAGCCTTGATATGGCGCGGGTTCCCGATTTGGCTGACCTGTCCGATCGAGACTTACCCGGACTGTTTGATTTAGATGACGCAAGGCAACTGATCCACATCACCTACGGAGTGATGCTTAAAAATCCGACTCTGCGGCAGGCTCTGTACCGGGCATGGTACGACATGGATGCGCAGGATAACCGGCCCTATGCCGATGCCTTAAGCGCGCACATCGGGCGACACCTGGAGGCGTTGGGCGTGCTCCGTAAAGACGAAGAAAAAGCACTGAAGTAAAAGAACACATTCTATATGCTATATGTTGGCATGTCCCGCAAAAAGTATAGTCGCTTCTTGAAATTTGCTACGTCGAAAATTTATGTTGCTAATTTTTAAAGACGGCTTTACGAAAGCTCAAGCTAATTAGTGTAGAACACTCTGCAATTTATCCGCCTTATTTCATATTAAGACAGATATAATTAACAGCAATACCGATATTGCTTTCGAGCTGAGGAGGTCAATTATATGTCTAGGACTTATACTCATAAGGGGTTCGCTGATTTTTCACGCGGCACAATGGGAAGCGGAGGTCAAAATCTCTACGTTTCCCAAAAGGGCGTGTTACAGCGTATTTTCAATTTCGATACGACAAACAACGGCTATTTCGATATCATGATCACCAACAGTCATGATTACAGTGAAAAACCGCCGCTGTCTCTCATATCCGATCCGACAGGCCCCAATCCGATTGAACGAAAAGTGCTGACTGACGGCTACCCCGCCGTGGTCGTAGCCGATATCAATAATGACGGTTACGACGATCTCATCGTCGGATCAAGATACGACGGTCACCACTGGGATTTGGCTGCTTTTGTTTATTACGGCGGTCCGGAAGGAATTACCGAAAACCATAAAA
>JAAZIX010000154.1 GCA_012800655.1 Clostridiaceae bacterium
AAAGCCTCGGAATAGGAGATTCGCCATGGCACAGATATTTCTAACCACGCTCGGTCAGGACAGTCACCGCTTCGAAACATCCGCCGCTCCCGACCCGCAGCACACCATCCGCCTGGGCGGCCAGGAAATCCCTTATCCCTATCCTTTGGCAGCCAACAGCGACGGCGATGTGGTTTTGCACGCACTAACCAATGCCATATCCGGCCTGACCAAACAGAATGTGCTGGGGCGGCGGGCGGATGAACTTTGCCGGGCGGGTGCCACCGACAGTAGTGCATATGTTCGGCTGGCGCTGGAGGATTTGGCTACGTTGCCCCGACCGACACGTATCTTGCACGTCTCAATCTCTATTGAAGCGGCACGACCGTATTTGGCGGACTATCTGCCGCAGATGCGCACCCGTATCGCCGCTCTGCTCGATCTGAAGGCGGAAGATATCGGCATCACCGCCACCACGGGCGAAGGCCTGACCGACTGCGGCCGCGGTATGGGAATCGCGGTGCTTTGCCTGATCTCGTGGGTGCAGGAGCTAGAAGACGAGCCCCGTATTTAGGGATACTATTACCGGTGCCGCTACGATCAGCATGACGGCGGCGAGATTCAACAACATTGGAATAAAAAGTAGAATACTTCGGCTTTCGTGGCGACGGCGCAGGGAGTCCATGTACAGGCGGTTACAGGTTTCGGCCTGTAGCTCCAGAAGCGTGATATTTTGCTCGCTACCAGTGCGCTCATATTGGCAGATTATATTGGCGGCGGCACGCAGTTCCGGAAAGGCGTGTGCCCCGATAAGGTCGTTTAATGTCCGCTCGGTAGGGACTCCCGAACTCAAATCAAGACGTAATTTTTCCGGGGCGGCACCGGAAATGCTGCGCGGCTGTCCGCTGATCAGAGCGGAGACGGCGGCGTTCAGGGCGCTACGCACGGTGTAGCCGCTCCTTAAAAGGGCGGCGGTAAGATTCAGAAGCAGGGGGAAATTAGCTATCAAAGTCTGCTCTTTGTCGCGCCCGCGCGCCAGCAGACGGCGATCATCGAGGCGTAGCAGAAGAAGCAATATGATCGGAGCGAAGTACCACGGCGTGCCGAGCAGGACGATGAGAATGATCGGCGGCAGTAAAAAGCATATGAGCGAAAAACGCGAAGCCAGATGGCGCTCCAGAGCCGATTGCCGCCGTCGCAACAGAGGTGCCGGCTCGCGGGAGTCGCGTATCCGGAAGGGGTACGTTTCGACGGGGGAAGATTTAGTTTCCTCAAGAGCCGCGGCCAGGCTGAACATGTAGGAGCGAGGGAGAAGATAACGCAGGAGGCGTGCAAAAAGTCGACCGGGAGCGGAAGCGGCCAGGCGGTCCGTCCAACTGATGAAGGAGCGCGGTCTTACGGATGGGCGGCGCTTTTCTCCACGGAGACCTTGTCTGCGGTGTTTTATTCGGCCCTGGTGCTGCTTGTCGCCCGTCCGTGTGGCGGCGCGTGTCGCGCTCGGGACGGTCAATATTATTGTGGCGGCCAGGGCCGAAACTGCGACTATCCAGGCCAGAATCATCAGGATGCGCCCGAGCGGATCCGTGACGGCCCCGGCGAAATAATCCGGTAACATTGAGCGCATGGCGAGTGCCATGACGAAGGGAAGGGCGCAGAGGATGCCGGCCTCCATGTTTTGCCGACTGTTCTCGGCGCCATGATCCTTGGCTAATTTTTGTCGGGCGGCCATGAGCTCGGCGGCTCGCACGGCGAGGCTTTCCGTCTCCTGTCCGGTATTTATCTGATGCGCCAGAGTGTAAAAGAGCGGTCGGGCGTCATGACAATCTATCGCGTCGCCGAAATTACGCAAGGCCTCGGCCGGGGCGGCATGCGCGCCGAGGTTGACCTGCAGATGGGTCAATGCGGTGCCGAGCCTTCCGCGCCGCCCGGCGATGGACTCGATTTCTCGTCCGGCACTCAAGAGAGCGGGTGTGACGGCCAGGCCGGCATTGAGATTGCCGGAGAGAAGCCGGAAAAAGTTGGCGCAAAATTCGCGGCGACGGCTCTGTTCCTGTTGTTGATATCGTTGCCACAGTCCGTAAATCGGTGCCGGAAGACTGATTAAGAGCAGGATCAGGCGACCGACGGCATGGCGGACAAACAGTCCGCTCAGATATGCCGCCGCAAAGACTAAGGCGACCACGTAGGGCAAGAGATATAGCCAGGCGCTCCGTAGTTCGCGACGGAACTTCAGCCAAAAATCAGACTTTAACAAGTTCATCATTTTCCGTATCCATTTCATAAAGAGTTCGACATTTGACGCTCTGCGCATCGCTACCGCTTACTTCGACAATTTCGGAGACCCGCCGTCGGCCCCGACTGAGACGCTCGATAAAGACGATTATGTCCAGGGCGGAAGCCAGACTACGCAGAATGGCCTCCCAAGGTAAGCGCGAGGCAGCTAGGACTAAATTAGCCAAGCGTACGGTAGCGTCGCGGCAGGAGTTGGCGTGTACCGTGCAAAGAGTTCCGGGATGACCGGTATTCATGGCGGTCAGCATATCCAGCGCTTCGGGACCGCGGACTTCGCCGACGATGATACGATCCGGACGCATTCGTAAAGCGGCCCGCAGTAAATCCCGCGTCGTTATCGCCTCGGAGCGTTGGACATCGGTTTCGCGCGCCTCCAGTCGTACGAGATTGTCGCAGCCTTGCAACTGCAGCTCCAGGGCTTCTTCAATCGTGACGATACGCTCCGCGGATGAAATCGCCGCGGAAAGAATGTTCAGCAGGGTTGTTTTACCGCTGCCGGTGCCGCCGCAGATGAAGACGGCGCGCCGCTCGGACACACAGCTTTGCAGGAAGGACAATGCCTCTGCGCTGATGGTGCGATTGGCGACGATATCCGCGGCGGTCTGACGAACTCCGGTAAATTTACGGATAGTCAGGATCGGACCTTCCGGAGCGACCGGCGGCAGGACGGCGTGCGCTCTAGAGCCATCGGGTAGGCGCAGGTCGGCGATCGGGCGGGTATAGCTGATATTGCGGTTGGCTCGGGCAAAGAAAGCCGTGATGACTTCGATCAGATGGTCGGTGTCGCGAAAGCGCAACGGCAAACGTTGCATAGCACCGCGTTTTTCGATGAAGACAGAATCCGGGCCATTGACCATGATTTCCGTGACGGCCGGATCTTCAAGGAGCGGCTGGAGCAGACCCAGCCCGCGCATATTGTGGAAGAGGTGGTTGATCAGGTTCTGGCGCTCAGTCAGAGGGAGGTTACGCGAAAGTAGATGCTCGGTTACGACCTGAGCCAATTGAGCGCGCAGGACGCTGTCGCTCATCGTTTCGAGTTCGGCGCTGCTTTGCAGGCGGTTCAACAGCGCAGCGCGCAAGTCAGGCAGGAGGTTTTCCCGGATTCTTTCGGACATCACTTATCTCCCGAATGTATTATAGTCGCTGAATGGCGCGTAAGTGTCGGCCCCTTCGAACGGATCATAAGTGTTGGATTCGGTGCTCCGGAGCAGACAGCCCGGCTTCAGCAGGGGAATAAGATCCTGTGTTTCTTGTTCCAGATAATTTCTCTGTTGCGGCGCAGTCGGTGGGATCAGATAGCAGGTGTCAAAATAGGGTGCGATTGCTTTGAGCTGCGCAGAACTCAGCCAGGAGCCGATAACACAGCAAGACAAATCGTGCTGCAGCAGCATTTCTCCGAGCAGACGGAAAGTGCGGGCCAAAACCTCAGGCGGGCAGGTCATGATATCGTCGCCGTGGCGAATCGGGTTGAAGCAGAAGCGTCCGTCAACGGTATGAATCAAATATTGATTCAAGTCCGGCTCCTCGTTCAAGGCATCATTAGCCATCAGGAAGAGCAGATCACCGAGGGTCTTGTCCGGACGCTGCGCCTGTTGCGGCGGCCACTCTATCGGCGGCGCGACATAGGGCGGGCAAAGATGCAGAGTCAGAACGCGGCGTGGTTGCAGACTGAGTGTGTGCACGGCATTATTTACGATGCGAATCGCGGCGGGGTCATAATTGACGGCATAGAAGAAGTGCAACCGCGCCTGTTCTGCAGAGTTGTGTGGGCGAGATTCAAGTAGCAATTCCCGCAGGCGTTGAATTATCTGTTCGGGAGGAGAGAGGCGGTGGAGGCGGTCAGGCGGGAAGGGTTGCCATTTTCTGCTCGGAGAAGTTCCAAACGGAGAAGTCTCATAGCGTGCGGAGCCGTTGTGTGCTGTTGAACCGGAGCGATTTGAGTCGTCAACACGAGCCGATGTGTCCGCTGTTCGGGTGAAGTTTGAGAATTCCGCCCGAGTCGGATCGGGCGGCGGTAATAAGAAAAGAAGATGACAATTTGTCTCGGGGTTTTCCAACTTAGCGTCGATCAAGGCCTTCCAGACGGCGCGGTTCGCGGCGGTGTCATAACAACTGAATACGACAGCGTCGCTATCCGCGGGCAGGGTTTTGGATTCCTCGGTGCCGATGAAGCGCCATTCGGGTGCCAATTCCTGCAACCGGCGTACCCGGATCAGGCGCATAACCGGGTCATTGTCCATGACCGTTACGGTGCGGGCCGGTGCTGGCACGGCGTTGTTGAATTGATCTTTCGGCTTCGGCATACCCCGATTATGCCGGGGACGCCTGATGAAAAAATCCTCTGTTTTTCGACAATTTGTCGCTATTCGAGCGACTCGTAGATTTTTTCCGTTTTACACGGGTCTTTCCATGGGTATGTACTTATATTCGACACCGGCTTCGTTAAATAAATCGCGGAATGCTTCCTCGGAATACATTTCGGCAAAATAACAGCGCTTAATTCCCGCATTCACGATC